>CAZOOT010000010.1:0-51262 GCA_964581455.1 uncultured Chitinophaga sp.
CAGGCATTTGGTTCGAAACCCACTAATATTTCTAAGCAACTTCCACAGATCAGCAAATGGCTGGATGACGATCATTACCTGGAAACAAGAAGAGAAGCAGATGGAAAATCAAAATCATATGCTGTTGAAGTAAAAACTGGAGCTGCGGTACCTTATGAAGAAAAAAAGGAACCTGCCAAACAAAAGAAGGATTATTCATCACTAATAAAAGATGCAAAGAATGTAACCTGGAGCCCGGATGATCAATGGGTAGCATATACAAAGGAGAATAACCTCTATATCCGTAATGCGGAATCAGAAAAAGATATTCAATTAACCACAGATGGCAGTGAGATGATCAAGAATGGATATGCTTCCTGGGTATATTTTGAAGAAATACTTGGTCGCGGTAGCCGCTACCGTGCTTTTTGGTGGAGCCCGGACAGCAAAAAGATCTGCTTTATGAGATTTGATGATACACAGGTTCCCGCATTTCCGATTTATGTAGTCAAAGATCAATATGGATTTCTGGAAAACGAACATTATCCGAAAGCAGGCGATAAAAATCCTGAAGTAAAAGTTGCTGTTGTAAATATTGAAACACAAAAAACTGTCTGGGCAGATTTTAATGAAAAGGATGATCAGTATTTTGGAACACCTACCTGGACCCCAACCGGACAACTTTGGGTGCAATGGATGAACCGCGGCCAGGATAATTTAAAAATTTATAATATAGATCTGGCCAGTGGAACAAGAACAGAAGTTTATGATGAGAAACAAACTACATGGGTAGATCTTGACCAGGGAAACAGAATTGAATTCTTACCAGGCAAGTCCGGATTTATTTTAAAAAGTGATAAGAGTGGCTGGGCGCATTTTTATTTACATGACATGAGTGGCAAGTTCATCAGCCAGATCTCCAGTGGAGACTTTACTGTTGGCACTATTTATAAAATAGACGAAAAACAAAAGTTGATCTATTTCAATGCAAGGAAAGAGAATTCTGCTAGGTGGGATCTTTATTCAGCATCTTTTGATGGAAAAAAAATAACCCGACATTCATTTGGTGAATTTTCTTTTTCAGGCATGAATCTTTCTCCCAATGCAAAATGCTATATCACTTCCTATTCCAACCTGACCACTCCTGCTACCATGGCAGTAGTTGACATTAAAGGAAAAATTATCCGGGAGATTGGCAATACAAAAGGAGAAGAATTTGCAAACTATGAATTGCCTAAAAAAGAAATGTTCAGGGTAAAATCTGAAGATGGATTATTTGATTTGCCTGTTACCATTGTTTATCCAATCAACTTTGATCCCAATAAAAAATACCCGGTACTGGCCAGCATTTATGGCGGACCAAATGCAGGAAGGATCATGGATACCTGGAACAGCAGTGCACAGGAAATATGGTGGGCACAGGAAGGATTGGTTCAGGTTGTATTTGACAACCGCAGCAGTGGGCATTTTGGAAAAAAAGGAATGAATTTTATTCACCGGCAAATGGGTAAATATGAAATAGAAGATTATATGCAATGTGGTAAGTGGCTCCGGGAAAAAAGTTTTGTAGATGCAAACAGGATTGGCATTACCGGGGGAAGCTTCGGTGGTTATCTGACCTGTATGGCCCTGACATATGGCGCAGATGTTTTCACACACGGTATAGCCAATGCATCAGTTACTGACTGGCAGTATTATGATACACATTATACAGAAAGATATATGGATACCCCTGAAGAAAATCCGGAGGGTTATAAAGCAACTTCTGTGATGACCTATGCTGATAAACTGAAAGGAAGTCTCAGAATTGTACATGGCACATCAGATGATAATGTACATATGCAGAATACATTGTCGCTGATCAGTAAATTACAGGATTTAAAAAAGCCTTTTGAATTTATGCTTTATCCAGGAGAAAGGCATGGCATTGGTGGAAACAACAGAGCAAAAGGCGAACACAACAGAACTGAAGCCTATACTTTTTACTACCAGCAGTTATTACAAAAACCTGTACCGGAAGCTTTCTGGAAACCTTCAGCTCCACAGGTAAGACCTTTTTGAATAAAAGCTCATAAAAAAATCCGAAGTAGCTGAAAAATATCAGATCAGCTTCTTCGGATTTTATAATTTGAAACTTTATTTTATCCTTTTAATACTTCCCTACTAATTACTATTTTCTGTATCTCACTGGTGCCTTCTCCAATGGTGCATAGCTTAGCATCACGATAAAATTTTTCTACAGGGAAATCTTTTGTATATCCATATCCGCCAAATATCTGTACAGCATCATTCGCAACTTTCACCGCCACTTCACTTGCATAATATTTTGCCATGGCTCCGGCTTTAGTTACATTCTCTCCTCTGTTTTTCAAATCACATGCTTTTAATGTCAGCAATTCAGCAGCAGTAATTTCTGTTATCATATCTGCCAGTTTAAAAGATATTCCCTGAAAATTTGAAATCGGCTGATCAAACTGATGTCTTTCCTGTGAATATTGCAAAGCAGCTTCATAAGCACCTTTTGCAATTCCCAATGAAAGTGAGGCGATAGAAATTCTTCCACCATCCAAAACTTTTAATGATTGCTTGAACCCTGCTCCTACTTCTCCCAGCCGGTTTTCATCGGGAATAAAACAATTATCAAATACCATTTCTGCTGTCTCGCTGGCACGCATGCCCAATTTGTTTTCTTTTTTACCGGCACCAAATCCTTTTGTACCTCTTTCTACTACAAATGCAGTTGCATTGTCTTTTGCTCTTGGTTCACCTGTGCGGCAAATAACTACTGCCACATCTCCGCTAATTCCATGAGTGATCCAGCTTTTTGTACCATTGATCACCCAACCATTTCCATCTTTTACAGCAGTACATTTCATATTGCCTGCATCACTTCCGGTATTGGGTTCTGTCAGCCCCCATGCACCAATCCATTCGGCAGTAGCCAGTTTTGGTAAATATTTTTTCTTTTGTTCTTCGTTACCAAATGCCAGGATGTGTCCGGTGCATAGTGAATTATGTGCAGCTACACTTAAACCAATAGACCCGCAAACTTTAGCAACTTCTTCAATGATCGTTTTATATTCAAAATAACTCAAACCCGCACCTCCGTATTTTTCAGGAACCAAAGCTCCCATCATGCCAAGTTTTCCAATCTCTTTAAAAACATTTACAGGGAATTCCTGGCTTTCATCCCATTCCATTACAAAAGGTTTTATATGATGCTGTGCAAAATCTTTTGTAGTCTGCGCTACTTGTTCTGTTAGTTCATTTTTTTGAAAATCCATTTTTTCCTTGTGTGTTTTTTAGGTTAAGACAAGCTGCAAATCTAAGATGGTTTTGACGATTTAACTAACAGATGTTAGTTAAATATTTGAATTAAATTCTTTCTCAGGAGAAATTCAATTTTAATCCATCATAGGCAAGATGAATACCTGCTGGTAAATTAGCTTCTGTTTCTGCATGCTTACCCATTTGATGAGAGATATGTGTAAAATAAGCAACAGGCACTTTCAATTCCTGAACAATTTTTATTGCTTCATCAAGATTAAAATGAGAAATATGTTGCTTTTTTCTCAGTGCATTTAAAACCATCGCTTCACTTCCTTTTATTAATTCTCTTTCTGCATTTTCGATCCGGTTAGCATCAGTGATATAGGTAAATTTTCCGAATCGAAAACCAAGAACCGGCATTTTAAGGTGCCAAACTAAAACCGGTGTAATCGGGATATCGCCAATAGCAAACGGTTCATTGGTTATTGTATTCAAATTTAACTCCGGAACTCCCGGATATTTTTTGTCAGAAAAAGCATAGCCAAATTCTCTTTTTATTGCTTCCTCAGTAAGTGAATTGGCATATATCTGCATAACCGGCTGGTAAAAAAAATTGAAAGCCCGTACATCATCCAATCCTGCTATATGATCTTTATGCGGGTGGGTATAAAGAATAGCGTCAACTTTTTTTACTTTTTCTCTTAACATCTGGTAACGAAAATCAGGAGTAGTGTCAATCACAATCGTTGTGTTTGCAGACTGAACCATGATACTGGGTCGTAAACGCTTATCCTTTTCATTTGCAGATGTACACACATCACAATCACATGCAATCATGGGTACTCCACTACTGGTACCGGATCCCAAAAAAGTTATTTGAATTGGAGGACAGTTCACACTCAAAAATAAGAAATGAGATAGACTATTTTAGTGCTTATAATAATGCAAGTCTGAATTCCTGAAGGATAGTTATTAGTTACTCTTTATTTCCTTCAATTTCAAGATTAGAGATAATACCCAGGTGAACTTTTTTTGATTCTTCACTTAATAGTTCGGGATTAATTCCCAGTTGAGGGATCAGCTCAATCACTGTATTGATTCTGCCTTCTGTTTGTAAAAACTTATTTAATACAACAACTTTTTTGTCTTCCAGAATACAATATCCGCTTTGAAAGGAACCTCTTTCATATCGGAGTATATAGCCGGCTTCTTCTACAACCATTTCTAATTTGTCCAAAGTAGCTTGTGTGTATTTCATAAACCCTAACCCCTAAAAGGGTAATTATTTTTTGTTTTAAAAAAACCTTTCAAATGCGAAACTACAGTTTCAAAAAGTTTCTGATCTAAAAATTTTCCACACTAACTCTCCTTTAAGAGATACAGGTATTATTTGTTGGTCATTTTTATTACCGGTACGATCATTTCCTCCAGGCTCACACCACCATGCTGGAATGTATTCCGGTAATAATTTACATAGTAATTATAATTGGTAGGATAACACAGAAACCCATCTTCCCTTGCAAAAATATAGGAGGAATTGATCGTTGGTACAGGCAGTCCTGCTTCCCTCGGATCCCTGAAAGCAAGTACTTCTTTAGGCTCATAATTCAGGTTTCGGCCATGTTTGTACCTGAGATTTGATGTTGTTTGTTTATCGCCAATTACTTTATACGGTGTTTTTACTTTTATACTCCCATGATCTGTAGCAAGTACGATCTTAATATTTTTTTCTGCAATTTTTTTCAAAGCCTGGTGTAGTGGACTATGTTCAAACCAACTTTTTGTAATACTGCGATAACTGATCTCATCACTTGCCAGTTCTTTCAGCACTTCCATTTCAGTTCTTGCATGACTGAGCATATCCACAAAATTGTAAACAATTACATTCAGGTCATTCTCCATCATGTTGTGAATATTATTGACCAGATCAAGTCCGGCCTGGTTATTCACAACTTTGGTATAAGAAACTTTCAGACCCGATTTACCCAATCTTTTTAAATGAGAATTTAAAAATTCTTCTTCCTGTAAATTTTTTCCACCTTGTTCATCATCATTTTTCCATAGGTCAGGATATTTTTTTTCGATATCTATTGGTAACAATCCGGTGAATATAGCATTACGGGCATACTGAGTAGCCGTAGGTAAAATGCTGTAAAAACAATCCTCTTCCTGTATCCTGAAACTTTCTGAAAAGATGGGTTGAATTGTTTTCCATTGATCAAATCTCAGATTATCAATCAGTATAAAAAATAAAGGGGTACCTTTTTCAAGATGTGGCAACACTTTTAATTTCATCAAAGAATGTGACATTACCGGGCCTTCGCTGCTATTGGGTTTAACCCATGATGCATAATTCCTGGAAATAAATTTGAAAAATTCAGTGTTGGCCTCACTCTTCTGTGTTTGTAATACTTCCTGCATTTCCGGGCTATCGCTTTTTTCCATTTCAAGTTCCCAATACACCAGCTTCCTGTAAATATCCATCCACTCATTATGATCCGGGCTGCTGTTAAGCGCCATAAAAAGTGTTCTGAATTGTTGTTGATAACTGGTAGTTGTCTTTTCTGCTACCAGGCGCCTGTTATCAAGTATTTTCTTCAGGCTTAAAAGTACCTGGTTAGGATTCACAGGTTTTATCAAATAATCACTGATCTGCGAACCGATCGCATCATCCATTAAATTCTCCGTCTCATTCTTTGTGATGAGAACGATTGGTATCTGCTGGTTAACTTCTTTAATTTTTGCCAGCGTTTCCAAACCTGTAATTCCCGGCATGGATTCATCCATTAACACAACATCCACCTGGTTTTCTTTTACAAAATCTATAGCGTCAAATCCATTTGTCAGCGTTTTTACCTCATACCCCTTTCCTTCTAAAAAAAGTTTTTGTGATTGAAGACTGTCTATTTCATCATCTACCCAAAGAATTTTTGCCAGGCTCATAGTTAATTTAATTTTTTGTTGTCAACTTTCAATAATCTGATCCCCGTTCCCTGCATCGATCACAGTTTCCTGTGGACACTCTTCATCATCCTGAATTTTTTAATTAATTATCAGGTTTGCGTGTTAACAATTCCCATCTTAGGGCAGGATTGGCGGAGTTGTCAAATTTAGCTTTTTAACTCCAGCTATTGTAGTTTTGCCAGCTGCCTGATAAAGGTCTTTAACAAAAACACAACAGCAAATCGGAAATGCCCTCAATAAGAAAAATACTTAACGACCCTGTTTATGGTTTTATTACTATCGACAATCAACTCATCCTCGATATCATTGCACATCCCTATTACCAGCGGTTGAGACGTATCTATCAAATGGCATTTGCACATTTGGTTTACCCGGGTGCGGTTCATTCACGGCTTCACCATTCACTCGGAGCATATCATTTAATGTGTAATGCAATTACAGAATTAAAAAGTAAAGGAGTAGAGATAACCCCTGAAGAAGAATCGGGTGTCAAGATAGCCATCCTGCTGCATGATATTGGCCATGGGCCTTATTCACACACTTTGGAAAATGAACTTATCAAAGACGTTCATCACGAAAAGATTTCATTACTGATAATGAAAAAACTGAACCAAGAATTCAATGGTGAACTGGATATGGCAATTGAAATTTTTACAAATAATTATCCCAAAAAATTTTTATTTCAACTCGTCTCCGGCCAGCTGGATATGGACCGGATGGATTATCTCAGCAGGGACAGTTTCTTTACTGGTGTATCTGAAGGTGTGATAGGATATGACAGGATATTAAAAATGCTGACTGTTTACAACGGTGAATTAATGATTGAAGAAAAAGGGATCTACTCCATTGAAAAATTCCTTGTGTCGAGAAGACTGATGTACTGGCAGGTGTATTTACATAAAACTGTACTGAGTGCTGAAATGATGCTGGTAAAAATTATCAGAAGGGCAAAAAAACTCATAGAAGAGGGAAAAGAAGTAAAAGCTGCTACAGAATCATTAAACTATTTTCTCAAATCACAGGATGGTAACATTCAATTAGAGCAGCATTTGGATGTCTTTTGCAACCTGGACGATGCAGATGTAATGAGTACCATAAAAAATTGGACGACACATCCTGATAAGATATTATCGCTGCTTTGCAGCGGACTTGTAAACCGGAAATTATTTAAAGTAAAACTACAGGCAGCCCCATTTGAGCTTTCTTTTGTTAAAGAAATAAGAAACCAGGTAAAAGAAAGGTTAGGTATAAGCAATGAAGAAACAGATTATTTCGTTTTTACCGGTGAGGTTATCAATACTACTTATAACCCGCAGGATGAAAAAATTAATATTTTATTTAAAGACGGAACAGTGAAAGATATTTCAAAAGTGGACAATGCGCTGATTCATCAACACCTGTCGAGCCCAGTTAAAAAACAGTACATTTGTTACCTTAAATAGCTATTCTCTAACAGCTAAAAGCTACACTTTATGATTTTTTCTGCTGCCCAGATTGCAATGCTAATAAATGGTAAAGTAGAAGGAGATGCTACTGCCTCAGTTAATTCATTTGGGAAAATTGAAGAAGCCAAAGAAGGCCAGCTTTCTTTTTTAGCAAATCCCAAATATGAAGATTACCTATACAAGACAGCCGCTTCTATAATTATTATTAATGAAAAGTATCAATTAAAACAACCTGTAAAAACAACATTAATCCGTGTAGCAGATGCTTATTCAGCCTTTGCTGTTTTACTGGAAAAACATCAACAGCTCGAAGCACAACAATTATCTGGCGTGCAGCAACCCTGTTATATTTCGGAATCAGCCAGCTATGGTGAAAATGTTTTTATAGGCGCTTTTGCTTACCTGGGCGATAAAGTAAGCATAGGAAATAATTCAAAAATTTTTCCACAGGTTTACCTGGGAAATAATGTAACAATTGGTCAAAATTCAATCATCCATCCGGGTGTGAAAATTTATATTGATTGTGTAATTGGCAATAATGTTATTATACATGCCGGGGCAGTAATTGGCAGTGATGGCTTTGGTTTTGCACCTCAGGCAGATGGCAGTATAAAAAAAGTACCCCAGATAGGAAATGTAGTTATTGAAGATCATGTTGAGATTGGTGCGAATACAACTATAGACCGAGCCACTGTGGGGTCAACTATAATTAAAGCCGGTGCTAAACTTGACAACCTGGTTCAGATTGCACACAATGTGGAAGTAGGAAACACCACAATGATAGCAGCCCAGGCCGGTATAAGCGGCAGTACCAAAGTTGGTAATGGTGTAATTATAGGTGGACAGGCAGGTCTTGCTGGTCACATTAACATTGCAGATAAAATAAAGATCAATGGACAAAGCGGGGTGAATAAATCATTTAAAACACCCGGAGTCTCAATTACCGGTACAAATGCTTATGATTATACAAAGGCTATGCGCAGTATGGCGGTAGCCCGAAATCTTCCTGAAATGGACATAAGAATCAAAAAGCTTGAGGACCTGATTAAACAACTATTGGCAGAGAAAGTAACCTGATTATACAGCTTTTCTTTCTGTTCACTTTGTTTCTTTATTGAATAGTATCTTTGTCCACATGATTTCCTCTAAAGAAAATAAGGCTAATACTGCTGAATCTATGAATTCAAATTTCAATCCCGACAAACAACATACACTTGCAACTGAAGCTACCATTTCTGGTACCGGGCTTCATACGGGTGTGCTGGTAGACATGAAATTAAAACCTGCAAATCCGGGATATGGAATCCAATTTAAAAGAATGGACGTGGAAGATCAGCCGGTAATAAAAGCCGATTGTGATTTGGTAACAGATACCAGCCGGGGCACTACCCTGGAATTAAAAGGTGTTAAAGTAAGTACAGTAGAACATATATTGGCTGCATTAGTGGGGATGCGGGTTGATAATTGTTTAATTGAAATAAACGGACCTGAAATACCGATCATGGACGGCAGTTCAGAACCTTTCGTTACGATGATTGAAAAAGCGGGAGTTGCTGAGCAGGATGCAGCAAAGATCTGGTACAGTATTGATGAGAATATTTATCATGCTGACGAAAAGAAAAGAGTAGAAATGGTAGCCATGCCGGCAACAGATTATTCCGTAACCACATTAATAGATTTTAACTCCCCGGTATTAGGTACGCAGCATGCTGGTTTGAAAAAGATGGCAAATTTCAAAAATGAAATTGCACCCTGCCGCACTTTTTGTTTTTTACATGAACTTGAAATGCTTTTGGACAATAACCTGATCAAAGGTGGTGACATAAACAATGCAATTGTAATTGTAGACAAACCTGTGGATGAAGTAGAAATGGCGAGACTAAGAAAGATATTCAAGAAAAAAGAAATTGAAGTGAAAAGTGAAGGGTATCTCAACAATATTGAACTTCGTTTCCCGAACGAACCTGCAAGGCATAAGCTTTTAGATGTAATCGGAGATCTTGCCCTGATCGGTTATCCTATCAAAGCAAAAATCATAGCAAACAGACCCGGCCATAGCACCAACGTGGAATTTGCAAGAAAAATAAAACAGTATATAAAAAAGAACAGGCATACCAGGAACGTACCTAATTATGATCCCAATATGCCCCCTGTATATGACCAGACTTATATAGAAAAAAAACTACCTCATCGTTTTCCGTTTTTACTGGTTGATAAGATCATTGAATTAAGCGATCATCATATTGTAGGAATTAAGAATGTCACCTTTAATGAATGGTTTTTCCAGGGACATTTTCCCGGCAATCCGATCATGCCCGGAGTATTACAAATTGAAGCACTTGCCCAATGTGGCGGTATGCTGGCTATGAATCAAAGCCAGGATGGAGAATATGATACTTATTTTTTGAAAATAGACAATTGCAAATTCAAACAAATGGTAAAGCCCGGAGATACGATGATCCTGAAAATGGAACTTTCTGCGCCTATTCGCCGGGGTATTTGTGAGATGAAGGGCACTGTTTATGTCGGAAATAAAGTTTGTGCCGAGGGGGATCTGGTTGCTCAGATCGTTAAACGCACATAAAAAAAAGGAGCACATTTAACCCTTAATTAAATTTCTGATTTTTTATCCCCCAACTATCTTTTTCGTTAACAAAAAAGGGCTCATTTTAACTGGTATTAAAGGCCTTAAAGCCGTACATTTGCAGGTATTTTATTATCTCCCGAAGGATTGCCCTTCGGCTCAATTTTAAAGAGAGGAATTACCCAAATTATGAGTGCAGAATCAACAGCAAAATCAACGCCGGTAACTAATGGTTATGGGGCGGATAGTATCCAGGTTTTAGAAGGATTGGAAGCCGTTCGTAAACGTCCGGCAATGTATATCGGTGATATCAGTGAAAAGGGATTACATCATCTGGTATATGAAGTAGTCGATAATTCAATTGATGAAGCATTGGCTGGTTATTGCAAAAACATAACTGTAACCATACATGACGATAATTCCGTTTCGGTAGAAGATGATGGACGGGGAATTCCAACTGATATGCATCCAAAGGAAAAAAGAAGTGCATTGGAAGTTGTAATGACGGTGCTGCATGCAGGAGGTAAATTTGATAAAAACTCTTATAAAGTTTCCGGTGGCTTGCACGGTGTTGGTGTAAGCTGTGTAAATGCCTTAAGTAAAAAGCTTCATGTACAGGTAAGCAGGGAAGGAAAATTATTTGAACAGGAATACAAAATCGGTGTGCCGCAATATTCGGTTCGTGAATCAGGTGTAAGTGAAAAGACAGGAACAAAAGTCCGGTTCTGGCCTGACGACAGCATCTTTCTCGTATCCGTTTTTAAAAAAGATATACTGGAAGGCCGTCTTCGTGAACTTTCTTTTTTAAACAGGGGTCTCAGTATTACTTTAAATGATCTGCGGGATACAGAAGATGATAACGGCACTTACTCAAAAACATTTTATAGTGAAGGAGGAATTGTAGAGTTTGTAGAGATGCTGGATAAAAATGCCGGAAGAACTCCATTACTGCCTAAAGTTATTTTTGTAGAAGGACATGATGAAACTTCGAATGTTGCAGTTGAAGTTGCCATGATCTATAATGATTCCTACAACGAACATATTTATTCATATGTAAATAATATCAACACAATTGAAGGCGGAACACATGTAGCCGGATTCCGCAGAGCCATAACAAGAGTTTTTAAAAGCTATGGTGACAAACAGGGATTATTTGAAAAAGCAAAAGTAGAAATTGAGGGAGATGATTTCCGTGAAGGCCTGAGTTCTATTATTTCAGTAAAAGTTCCGGAGCCTCAATTTGAAGGTCAAACAAAAACAAAACTGGGCAACAGCGATGTGATGGGTGTGGTTGACTCTACAGTATCCCGGGTTATTGAAGCATATTTAGAAGAAAATCCAAGAGAAGCTAAAAGCATCATCAATAAAGTTATTCTTGCTGCACAGGCAAGAGCGGCTGCAAGAAAAGCCAGGGAGCTTGTTCAAAGAAAATCTGTGCTTAGCGGTGGTGGACTTCCCGGCAAACTTGCTGACTGTTCAGAAAGAGACGCTGAAAAATGTGAATTGTACCTGGTAGAGGGTGATAGTGCAGGTGGAACAGCAAAACAGGGTCGTGACAGAAGTTACCAGGCGATTCTTCCTTTAAGGGGTAAAATACTGAATGTGGAGAAAGCTATGGAACATAAGATCTATGAAAACGAAGAGATCAGAAATATGTATACAGCTCTTGGAGTAACGGTTGGAACTCCTGAGGATCCAAAAGAACTTAATATCAGCAAACTCAGATATCATAAACTGATCATCATGACGGATGCTGATGTGGATGGTAGCCATATTGCCACATTGATCCTAACATTTATTTATCGCTATATGACAGAGCTGGTTGAACAAGGTTATGTATTTATAGCGCAGCCCCCTCTTTATTTGGTAAAAAAAGGAAAAGAACAGGCTTATGCCTGGAACGAAGAACAGCGTAAAGCACTGGTAGAAAAAATAGGCGCCGGAAAAGAGGATAGTGTTGGTGTACAACGTTATAAAGGATTAGGTGAAATGAATGCACAACAACTTTGGGACACTACGATGAATCCGGAAACAAGAACATTAAAGCAGGTTACCATTGAAAGTGCTGCTGAGGCAGACAGGGTTTTTAGCATGTTAATGGGTGATGAAGTGGCTCCAAGAAGGGAATTTATCGAGAGTCATGCAAAATATGCCAAGATTGATGTGTGATGTATAATCAATTGACTACAAAATATTTAGCTTCAAAATTTTGAAGCTTTTTTTTTATTTTTTTGAAAAATCTGATAGCAAAACCTCTGAAATGCTTAATTTCAGGCATTCCTAACAACAAAAACTAAACCCATGAGTGATTTAAAATTAACGGCCTACAACGTGAAAACCAAAGAAAAAGGAGTAGAAGTTCTGGATGCAGTTGTTACTAAAACTGCAAAAGGAGCCTATATGGTTCAGGGGCATGATGGAAAAGGGAACAAGTTAACTACCCTAGTGAATGGTGAAAAAGCAATGGCCGCTATTGCAGCTGGAATTGCAAAACAAGGATGGTAATTTTTAGAAGTAACTTATATAATAAGGGGGTTTTTATACCCCCTTTTATATTTTACAAACTTTAAACTTTGAATATTTTCTCCACCTGGAAATTTCGTTGCTGCAAATCAAACAGCCAAAGCTTCATTATTACAGTATTTGTGTAATATTTCAAGGAAACGAAGCAGGTCTTCCATTTCTTTTACCTGGTCTACAATCATTACGAACAATTTTCCCGATTGCTTCAGCCGGGCTTTATTCGTCATCGTTTGAATGAAAGAAAGGATCTGCTGAAAAGTTTTTGATTCAAAATATAATGAGTCATTTTTATTTATAAAATAACACCGGAGTGTTTCTCCCTTCAGGCTCATTTTCTCAAAACCAAGATCAACTGCCAGCCTTCTGCACCGGACTGTAGTGAAAAGATCTTTTACTTGCTGCGGCATTGGACCAAACCTGTCATGCATCTCATCCTGCATTTGTTGCAATTCAATTTCATTCTCACTGCTATCCAGTCTTTGATAAAGAGACAATCTCTCTGTAATACTTTCAACATAATCATCAGGAATCAGAATCTCAAGATCCGTATCAATAGTACAATCCTGTACAAAGTCATCCTGCTTTGAAATTTCTTCTTTAAACAGATCTTTGAAATCACTTCTCTTTAATTCCCGAACTGCTTCATCCAGAATTTTCTGGTACATTTCAAATCCGATTTCTGCCATAAAACCACTTTGTTCCCCTCCCAATAAGTTACCTGCACCCCGAATGTCAAGATCTCTCATGGCAATCTGAAAGCCGCTGCCTAATTCACTATGCTGTTCCAGTATTTGTAATCTTTTTCTTGAATCATCCGGCAATGTGCTTAACGGTGGAGATAATAAATAACAAAATGCTTTTTTATTACTTCTGCCTACCCGCCCTCTTAGCTGATGCAGATCGCTCAAACCAAAATGATGGGCATTGTTTACAATAATTGTATTCACATTCGGAATATCTACTCCGCTTTCTACAATATTTGTACAAACCAGTACATCATATTTTTTATCAATAAAATCCAGGATATGTTCTTCCAATTCATTTCCCTGCATTTGGCCATGTGCTATCCCAATACTGAGGTCGGGGCATAAGCCACTGATGATATCTGCCATTTCTGCAAGTCCCTGTATCCTGTTGAAAATAAAAAATACCTGCCCGCCTCTTTCAGTTTCAAAGTATATGGCTTCCCGGATTATATCTTCATTATAAACAAGTACTTCAGTTTGTATTGGTTGACGATTGGGCGGAGCTGTATTAATAATGCTCAGGTCTCTTGCTCCCATTAATGAAAAGTGAAGTGTTCTTGGAATGGGTGTGGCTGTCAATGTAAGACAGTCAACTGTAGTTTTCATTGTTTTTATTTTTTCTTTATGCCCTACTCCAAATTTTTGTTCTTCATCAATTACAAGCAAACCAAGATCTTTATACTTTACATCCTTTCCCAATAATGAATGCGTGCCAATGATGATATCAATCTTTCCCTCTTCCAGCTTTTTAAGTGTTTCCTTTTTTTGTTTTGAAGTTTTAAACCTGTTGATATAATCCACAGTAACCGGAAAATCCTTTAATCGGTCTCCAAAGGTTTTATAATGCTGAAATGCAAGAATGGTAGTCGGAACCAAAACGGCAGCCTGCTTTCCATCCACACAAGTTTTAAAAGCAGCCCGGATCGCAATTTCAGTTTTTCCAAATCCCACATCGCCACAAACCAGCCTGTCCATAGGTGAAGCAGACTCCATGTCCTTTTTTACATCGGCTGATGCTTTACCCTGGTCTTCCGTGTCTTCATAAATAAAAGAAGCCTCTAACTCAGTATGCAAATAATTGTCGGGAGAATGCTGGAATCCCTGTTGAGCTTTTCGCTTTGCATAAAGTTTTATCAGGTCAAAAGCAATTTCTTTTACTTTGGTTTTGGTTTTTTCTTTCAGCCTGTTCCATACATCGCTGCCCAGTTTATTGATCTTAGGTATGGTACCATCCTTGCCTGTATATTTTGCAATTTTATGAAGTGAGTTGATATTGACATAGAGTATATCACTGTCCTTATATAACAAACGTACAGCTTCCTGGATCCTTCCGTTTACTTCCATTTTTTGTAATCCGCTGAAAACACCAACTCCATGATCAATATGCGTAACATAATCGCCGGGCTGAAGTTCCCGAAGTGTACGAAGTGTAAGTGCTTTATTCTTATTGTATGCCTGTTTTACTTTATACTTATGATAACGCTGAAAAACCTGGTGATCCGTATAACAAACTATTTTTTGGTCCTCGTCTATAAATCCTTCATGAATCGGAATAGTGATTGGCTGAAAAACTATATCGGATTTCAATTCTTCAAAAATACTTCTCAACCGTTCAAGCTGTTTGGGATTTTCTGCAAACAGATTTAACTGAAACCCCTTATTCTCCCAGTTTTTCAAATCGGATATCAGCATATCAAACCGCCGGTTGAATACCGGTTGTTCTTTTGTTGAAAATGCAATTTCAATATCTGCCTGCACGGAACCCTTACCTTGTTCACCAAATATTACAGAATGTCTTTGAAATAATTGTTCTTCAATTTCATTTACACTAGTAAAATCTGAAATTGTTACTTCCTTTTTTAAATGCTTTTCTGAAACAATTATTGCCGGATTATTGCCAAGAAATTGATGCAGTTCCGATTCAGCATCTTTAATTCTTTCCATTACCAGGTCAGGTTCCTGTAGCCATACGATCGTATTCTCCGGAAGAAAATTCAATAAGGAAATCCTTTCTTTATTTTCAAGCTGGCTGTCAATATTCGGAATGATAGAAACCTGGAGCAGTCTTCTCTCACTCAGTTGTGTTTCCGGATCTATGATCCTGATAGAATCCACTTCTTTTCCAAATAATTCAATCCGGTAAGGTTTGTCATTTCCAAAAGAATAAATATCCAGAATTCCTCCCCGAATGGCAAACTGCCCCGGTTCATATACAAAATCCGTTCTTTCAAAACCATAATCAGATAACTTTAATAATAATTTCTCTGTATCAAGTTGTTCACCGGATTTTATAAAAATAATATTGGATGATATAGATTCAGGCAGCACTACTTTCTCAAAAAGTGATTCCGGATAAGTAACCAATACTTTTTTATTTACAGTGCCTGCAGTATTTAATTGTGAAGCAATTTTTGTCAAGGCTTCCGTTCGCAACATCACATGGCTACTATTAAGCAGGTTGAAATTTTTTCTTTGTTTAAAAGAAGATGGAAAATAAAAAAGATCCAGTGCCCCGGTAAGGTTTTCAAGTGTATTATGAAAATATGCGGCATCCTCTGCGTTGTTTAATACGATCAGATGATTAAGTTGGGAACAGGAAGGATGATTCAGGATTGTAGCAACTACAAATTGAGATGAACTTCCCTTCAGGTTTTCAAGATGAATTTTTTGTCCTTTGGATGCTGGAGAAGGTTGTGCATAGGTTAGCCTGTCCGCCAATTGAAAAAGGCGGGGGGAGTTGATGTACCCATCCAACAAGTTCTGAACACTCATGAAGGCGCAAAAGTAATAAACCATTTGGTTTAGTCCTAGTCCTATATTCATCTAAATACGCTATTTTGAGTATATTGCTCCGTTGAAAAAAAGAACTCCGAATATGAAAATCCGAATAATCATCTCTTCAATTTTATTAATACTTGTTTTTCTTCTCGTTCAGTTATTTAACCCGGCGAAAAATAATTTTAATCAGGCAATTGAAGAACCTGTATCCCCAACAGAAGAAAAAAAAGCAGCTTATCATTATCTCCGTTGGAAATATGAAGCCGACATGATCAAGGATCCTGTAACCGGAGAAGTACCATTTGGCATGCGTGAAAAAGAAATAGAATTTGCTAAAACCATTCCCATACGATATGCTTCATCTTCCAATAACAGGACAACAGTTCAAAATAATTATTTGCCAGCCGGACCAAATAATATAGGAGGCAGGACAAGAGCACTGGCATATGATTTAAGATATAATGGAACCAGCAACCGGGTGATATTAGCAGGATCTGTAAGCGGTGGTATCCAAAGGTCAGCTGATGGCGGTTCAACCTGGACAAGAGTTTCACCGGTTAATGAAATTCATAGTGTAACAGTTGTTGCACAGGATCCGAGACCAGGAAACCAGGATACATGGTATGCCGGTGGTGGTGAATACGTAGGCAGTTCAACCGATGGAATTGGTGCCGGATATTTTGCTTTTGGTATTTTCAAATCCACAGACAATGGGATTACCTGGACGAGACTACCAATGAATAATATTACTGACCAGGCTGGCGCCTTAATACCACAGGGAGTTCCTGAAAGATTTGATCATACTTTTGATTTTGTGCATAAAATTGTTGTTAACCCGGTAAATGGAGATGTATATGTTGCAGGACACCGGAGAGTATTGAGATCTTCAAATGGAGGCACATCTTTTCAAACTGTTTTTGGAAGCAGTACTGCTGCTTTTGCAGCCAATGGCCAATCAGATATTGTTATTTCTCCTACAGGTAAAGTATATATTGGGTTTAATGGATCTGCACCAGATTTTTCTTTAAGAGGTATCTGGAAATCTAATTCCGGTAATCTGAATTCCTACACCCGTTTAGCGGGGGGGGCCACATTGGGCGTAGACTCAGTTGCTAATTGGAGAGGCAATGCTTATGATTTTATTGTTTCCGGCGGATCAAATTTTTATTCGGGCAGAAGAACCTTACTGTCATTGGCACCTTCAAACGAGAATATACTTTACGTTCTTTATGAAAATGGTTTATTAAACACAAGCCCCGGATTTGAAAAAGAAGCAGATCTTTTTAAACTGGATATGACATCCGGAAATAACTGGACAAACCTCTCTGCTAATTTGCCTGATTTTCCCGGTGGCAACCATGAGGCAACTGATCCTTTTGCAGTTCAGGGAGGATATAATTTATTTATTACTGTAAAACCCAATGATCCAAATTTTGTGATTATTGGTGGCACAAGTTTATACAGGTCTACTAACGGATTTGCTTCTACAGCCAACACTTCCTGGATTGGCGGATATGGAAATACATTACCCAGTTTATCTTTTTACGGCCAGACAAGCAGTTTTTCTGATCCTGGTAAATGGAGCCACCCCGATATTCATAACCTGGTTTTTAATCCCTCCAATTTAAATGAAGCAATTTGTGCAAACGATGGCGGATTACAAATAACAGCTAATATCAATGGTACAACATCGGGTAACGAGCCAATTGCCTGGAATGTTATAAAAAACTTTCAGACACTTCAGTATTTCAATGTTGCCATAGATCCTGAAACCGGTGCCAATAATTTTGCCGGAGGGGCACAGGATAATGGCACCCATTTCAGAGATAAAACCGGTGTTCTTGGATTAGCGGCTGCTGATAGCAATAATCACCGGCGATTAATCGGGGGAGATGGAACATCAATAGGAATTTCCAAAAGAAATGGTTCTACCCAATTCATTTATGGCGGAGTACAATTGGGTACGATCCGCAGAGGTGTTTTACAGCCTTCCTTTTCAGCATCTGATATTCGTCCAAATGGATTGACGCCCTCTTCAACCGGTTCTACTTCTGAATTTGGTGAATTTGTTACCAACTTTAAACTAAACCCGGATAATACAGATGATCTTTATTATGTAAATTTCAACAGACTTTTCAGAACTACTTCTGCATCTACCGTCACTTCCTCTACCTGGACAGAATTAACCGGGACCAGTTCTGCGATTAACTCCAGCAATGGAACAAATATCGGCATCAGGGGAATGGCTTTTACCCGTGGAGCATACTCAGTTTTTCATACACTCTATATGGGAACCACAAATGGCCGTGTTTTGAGATTAGACGATCCCCGAAATGCGCCAGCGAATGCTACTCCCGTTGACATTTCACCGCCGGGAATATCCAACTTAAATGTCCAAGACATTGCTGTAAATCCCAATAACGATAATGAAATACTTGTTGTTATTTCAAATTATGGAATTACTTCTGGCAGTAATTTAAATAATGTTACAAATATCTGGTGGACCAATAACGCAAAAAGTTCTTCACCAACATGGATCCAGGCAGAAGGTAATCTGGCAGGAACCAGCAGTTCGGGTTATATTTCTGCCAGGAGTTGTATGATCGTTGTAAAAAAAGATGCAACCAATAATCCGGTTACAGAATATTATGTAGGAACTGCAGCCGGTTTATTTGGAATAGAAAATCTGGGCACCACACTACTGGCAAGCGGTACGCCTGCCTGGCAAAGAGAATCTCCATCAGTTTTAAATTTTGCAGTAATAACTTCACTTGCTTATCGCCCATCAGACAATGTAATGCTGGTTGGCACTCATGGAAATGGTATGTTCTATACATTCCTGGGAGCACCCAACCTGGTTACCGGTATCAATGAACCTGTTTTAAATGATAAAAATTTTATTGCACTTGTTTATCCAACCATCAGCAGTAATCTTGTTCAATATAAGGTGGGAAATAAATTTGATGTTAATAAAATCACTTTACAACTTTATAATATGCAGGGACAGGAATTGATAAAAAAACAAACTACTTATAGTGACGGAAGCATCGATTTGACGAGGCTTGCAAAAGGTGCCTATATTATGAGTATATACAGTGACAATAGAAAATACAGGCATGTTCAGAAACTTGTACACTAATAAATAATCAGAAAAATTCTTAACAATTATTTTGATATACTGCTAATCATGAATTCATCTTCCAACTATGATTAAAAACAATTTTTTGCTTTCATTGCTTGCTTCTACGTTTTTATTGCAGGTTTCGGGACAAACAAAATGTCCTGTAAAAAAAGTTTATGCTTACAAACAAACAAGCCTGCCGGGAGTAAATCCTAAATCAATAACAAATCCTGATTCAGAAAGAAAAGAGACATTTAATTATTGGATATATCTTTCAATGCCTGCTTCCAAAACAGTTTCTATTAACAATATCTGGATTTCAGGGCAAAAATTTTCTGTAAAATCTGAAGAAGTTCAATCAACCCCGGTTAACAAAATATATAATGATCCGGGTGCAGAAAATAAAACAATAGAACTGGTTCCAAAAACAAAACATAAGCTTATCCTGGTCTATCCTTCCGGTATTGCTGACAATAATGAATTATCAGCCAAAGCCAGGAGAAAGATTGAAAAAAATGAACTGGTGATTGATTTTACATGGAAAACAAAAAAAAGATTTGCCAGAAAAAAGCTGATCCGGATCTTACCACCGGAAATATTACCTTAAAAATCTTTCATAACCGCTAATCAGAGTTTTAAAAATTTCTGTTTCTCATTACTTTTATCAACCGACTGTTATTAATTTTTTTTATAAATTTTAAAAAATAAAATTTGCCGGGATTGTAATTGGAGTTTGTTTTGTATTTTAAACAAATTTTTTGCATGGCCCTACAACCCTGGCGAACTGGCAAAGTAATCCGGATAGAAAACGAAACTTATAATACCCGACGGTTCTGGATACAAATCCCCGAATTAGAAAAATTTGATTTTGAACCCGGACAGTTTGTAACCCTTGATCTGCCTATTCATGAAAAACCAAACAAGCGAATCCGCAGTTATTCGATCGCCAGTTGGCCTGATGGAACCAATATATTTGAACTTGTTATCGTGTTGCTGGAAGGCGGAGCAGGAACTACTTACCTGTTTAATGAAATAAGTGTAGGCAGTGAACTAAGATTACGTGGCGCTCAGGGAGTCTTTACGCTTGATGAGGAAGACCTGAAGAAAGAAATTATCATGATCTGTACCGGAACTGGTGTTGCCCCTTTTCGCAGCATGGCCCATCATATAAAAAATCACCAAATTCCACATAACAAGATTTACCTGATCTATGGAACCCGGACGCAAAAAGATTTGCTTTATTACGAGGAGTTGAAAAACCTGGGACTTGAAAATTTTGAATATATCCCCACCCTGTCGCGGGAACAATGGGATGGTAACACAGGTTATGTGCATCCGATATACGAAGAACTTTGTGCAAACAGACAGCCGGTTCTTTTCCTGCTTTGTGGCTGGAAGGTGATGATTGATGAAGCCAAAAAAAGAATCTTAGATATGGGATATGACCGGAAATCAATACACCAGGAATTATATGGTTAAATTTATAACATGAAAAAGATCATAGTATTTATAGATTTCAATCATGTTCGTTTTTAAACAGTACTTGTTATATTCGTAAAAATCTGAATCCCTTATGGGTGCATCCTCACTCATCGTTTTATTGATTGCTGCCGTTGCCTTCTCCGGTATTGCCATTCTTGTCTCCAAAACAGTTTTAAAAGCCACAAAAAATAAACAGAAAGGTGAAGCATATGAATGTGGCATACCCACAACCGGTCCCAGTTGGATTCAGTTTAATGTAGGTTACTATTTATTTGCCCTTATCTTTTTGATATTTGATGTAGAGTTGATTTTTTTATTTCCCTGGGCTGTGGTAGTAAAAGATATCGGGTGGTTTGCTTTAGTTGAAATTATTATTTTTCTTTTTATACTTTTTGTGGGCTTTTTATATGCGCATAAAAAAGGAGCATTAAAATGGCAGTAGCCCCCTAAATCCCCCGAAAGGGGACTTTAGCATGTACACTATGCCAACTTATTTGATGATAAAAATTATAATTTTCAATGAGTGTAGATGAAACTAAATATAATGTCTCTTCTCAGCACCCCCCTTCGGGGGGCAGGGGGGCTTTTCAATCAGAATCAGCACTTGCATTTCCAGGAGAAGTTCATCCAACTCCGGGAGGGGGTGTATTGGTAAGTAAACTGGACGATGTGATCAACTGGGCCAGAAGTAATTCTTTATGGCCATTGGTTTTTGGTACCAGTTGCTGCGCCATAGAAATGATGAGTACGGCAGGAGCAAAATATGACTGGAGCCGTTTTGGCTTTGAAGTAGCCCGGGCCACACCCAGGCAGGCTGATGTCATAATTATTGCAGGAACGATTGTAAATAAAATGGCACCGGTACTGAAGCGATTATATGACCAGATGGCGGACCCGAAATATGTAATTGCCATGGGGGCCTGTGCAACAAGCGGCGGCCCTTTTTTTTATAATACATATTCAGTAGTAAAGGGAGCAGATCATGTGATACCGGTGGATGTATATATAGCAGGATGCCCGCCCAGGCCAGAAGCACTTTTGCATTCGCTGATCACTTTACAGGAAAAAATCAAAAGCGGAATGACCCGCGAACAGATCAAAACTGAAAAACCAGAACAAAGCTTTTAATGAATAAAGAAGATCTAAAAATAAAATTAGCTGAATTATTTCCACCTATAATTCCTGATGAAGGCGGGGAATGGTTAACTATAATTATTCCTGCAAATGAATTAAGCAACATCGCAAATGTTCTCAGGTATGATCCAGTTTTAAATTTTGATTTTTTATTTTGCCTGACCTGTGTGGATTATAAAACCCACCTGGTAATGGTATATCATTTTACTTCGACGGATCATCGCCAGCCCCTGGTAGTAAAAGTGCAACTGGATAAAAGCAAACCTGAAATTGAAACCGTATCACATATCTGGAGAACAGCAGAATTTCATGAACGTGAGGTTTATGAAATGTTTGGTGTGAATTTTCTGAATCACCCGGATCTGCGATTATTAATATTACCCGATGGTTGGGAAGGAAGAAATCCAATGCGAAAAGATTTTGAAGATCCTGTCAATATGATAAAACTTTAAACCCCCAGACCCCTTAAAGGGGGCCTGGGCATTAGTATATTTTTTTAGATAAAACCCAAACTGATCCTTTAAGAAGGATTGAAAATGTTTAGAGAAACAGAAATAGTAAAACAAATTGAATCTGCCGAACCCGATGGGTTTGGCGACCTGGTGATCAATGTAGGCCCACAGCATCCGGCCACTCATGGTGTATTACATCTTGTAATAACACTGAATGGAGAAACTATCAAAAAAGTAGAACCTCATCTCGGATATATTCATCGCTCTATTGAAAAAATGTGTGAAAGCCTGAGTTACCGTCAGTTTATTTATGTTACCAGTAAGATGGATTATCTCTCCTCACACATGAATAATCATGGATGCTGCCTTTGTGTGGAAAAAGGATTACAGATTGAAGTACCTCCACGGGCACAGGTAATAAGAGTGCTGATGGATGAGTTGACAAGAATTGCTTCACATTGTTTATGGTGGGGCGCCATGGCCATGGATGTAGGTGCATTGACGCCATTCTTTCTTTCTTTCCGTGAAAGGGAACTGATCAATGATATTATGGAAGAAACCTGTGGCACAAGGCTTACTATGAATTATATGGTGCCGGGCGGTGTAATGGCTGATCTTCACCCCAACTTTTACAAAAAAGTAAAAGATTTTATTACCCATTTCAAAAATAAGATTGATGAATATGATGAACTGGTAACAAATAATATCATTTTTCAAAACCGGACAAAAAATGTGGGCACTATTTCAAACGCAGATGCCATCTCTTTTGGCATGACCGGACCTGCAGCAAGAGGAAGTGCTGTGCAATGTGATGTCCGGAAACTATATCCTTATGAAATTTATTCTACGCTACAGTTTGAAGAGATCATTGAAACTGCCGGTGATTCCTTTGCACGATACATAGTTAGAATGAAGGAACTGCGTCAGTCCATGTCCATCATTGAACAATTGATTGATAATATACCGGATGGTGATATTCAAACAAAGACAAAAGCGGTTTTGAAATTACCGAAAGGAGAATATTATTCAAGAGTGGAAACAGCCCGTGGAGAATTTGGTGTGTATATCGTTGCCGAAGGTGGCACCACTCCCTATAGAATAAAATTCCGTTCGCCGGGATACAGTAACCTGAGTGCACTGGATCATATGGCAAGAGGAAGCAAGATCGGTGACCTGGTAGCGATGATGGGAACACTGGACCTGGTAATTCCGGATATTGACAGATGAACCCCCTCCGTGGGAGTCCTTTGGACAAACCCCCTAAAGGGGGCATGGCATAACACAGGCCAGCTTATTTGAAATGAATTATTAGTTTGAAAAATTCTTTGATTTGAAAAAGTGACATGATGATTTTTTTCTTTGCTCCGTAGGAGCAGAATATTTATAGAAAAAAATTAAGAAAATATTTTGGCACCCCGTAGGGGTGCAATGTGAAACAAGTTGAATCAATATTAAAAACAGAAAGTATGAAAAAGATAATATTATTGAATCTTTTCATCATGTTTGGAATGATTTCATTTTAACAAACGCAAGGAGAATTAAATGATGAAGCACAAAATAAATTTGAATCAGCAAATACAGAATTAAACCAGGTATATAATAAAATCTTAATCGAATTTAAATCGGACACAACATTTATTAAAAATCTGAAAAAATCACAAAGCATTTGGGTCCAATTCAGAGATGCTGAGATGGATGTAAAATTTCCTGATCGTCCCCGGGGTAGTTATGGAAGTGTTTTACCAATGTGCTGGTTTTTATACAAAGAACAAATAACTAACGAAAGAATAAAAACACTAATGAATTGGTTGACTGGCATTGACGAAGGAGATGCATGTGCTGGTTCATTAAGAAGAATAGATTAATAGAATTACCGAACGTACAAGAGTGCTCCGAAGGAGTTCCCTTGGAACGACGCAACGGAAGCTGAATAGTGAATCAATAGCTGGGTTAATAAAAATAATAGATGCCGAGTTTAGAAAACATAACGAACAATATTCATGTATGGCTGAACAATACCTTCAGTGCTACCTGGGCTATGTTGATTGAATTTCTGATTGTCGGCATCTGTGTAATTAGTTTGTTTGCTATGCTGGGACTGGTGCTGATCATGATGGAGCGAAAAGTTTCTGCCTGGATGCAATTGCGGCTTGGACCTAACCGCGTTGGACCTGTTGGCATGTTTCAAACTGTAGCCGATACACTTAAACTGATGGTAAAAGAAGGGCTGACTCCGAATGGAGCGGATAAATTTTTGTTTAACCTGGCACCGTTTATTGTGATGATCGTTGCCATGACACTGATGGCGCCACTCATGTTTGCAAAAGGATTTCAGATATGGGATATTAATATAGGTATTCTGTTTGTCGTTGCTATTTCGTCTGTATCGGTAATTGGTATCCTGATGGCAGGCTGGGCCAGCAACAATAAGTATTCATTGCTGGGTGCCATGCGCAGTGGTGCACAGATTGTGAGCTACGAACTTTCAGCCGGCTTTGCCATTCTTTCGATCGTGATCTTAACCGGTGACCTGAAGATCTCTGAAATTGTGAATTCACAGGCTAATGGCTGGTGGATTTTTAAAGGACATATTCCGGTTTGGATTGCCTTTGTCATTTTCATGATTGCCATAACAGCCGAAACCAACCGGGCTCCTTTTGATCTTGCTGAAGCAGAGTCGGAATTAACTGCCGGGTTTCATACAGAATACTCAGGAATGAAATTCGCTTTATTTTTCCTGGCGGAATATGTAAACATATTTGTGGCCTGTGCCATTGGTGCTACTTTATTTCTTGGCGGATGGCAACCATTACATTTTGGAACCGGAACAGGTTTTAATGAGATCATGGATTATATTCCATCCAGTATCTGGTTCTTTGGAAAAACATTCTTTTTGATTTTTGTGATCATGTGGTTCCGCTGGACATTCCCGAGACTGAGGATTGACCAGTTACTGAATCTTGAATGGAAATATTTATTACCCATCAGTATGATTAATTTATTATTGATAACGCTGATGGCAATCACGGGCTGGCATTTTTAAAGGCCCCTCCGTGGGAGTCCTTTGGACAAACCCCCTAAAGGGGCTTGGAGATACACAATGCCAAATAAATGGAAGAGTATGAAAAAATAAAGACAGCTGAATGAAAGACAAAAGATGAAATGCTTAATTACAAATGTTGAATAATATTAATTAGCCCGGCCTTCCTCTCCTTCAGGAGAGGGAACGAGGGTGAGGTATATGTTTATAGTTAAATACATAAAAGAAGTTGCAAATGGAGTAAAATCACTACTGACCGGCATGAAACTGACCGGCTGGTATGCCCTGCATCATAAAAAAGAAAAGATCACGGAGCAATATCCCAACAACAGGGCTGAGCTTGTGCTACCGGAACGTTTTCGTGGTGAAGTGGTAATGATTCATGATGAAAACAATGAACATGCCTGCACCGGTTGTACGGCATGTGAGCTGGCTTGTCCGAATGCAACAATTAAGATAGTAACCAAATTTGATGTCAGCCCGGAAGGCAAGAAGAAAAAAGCGATCGACACTTTTGTGTATCACCTGCAATTGTGTACCATGTGTAATCTTTGTATTGAAGCCTGCCCTACGGATGCAATCAAGATGGCGAATACGTTTGAGCATAGTGTGACTGACAGGACCAAGCTGACAAAAGTTTTAAATAATCCAGGATCAAAAATCAGAGAAGGCATAGAATGACAACAGCACAGCTCATATTTTATATTCTTTCCTTTTTTATTTTAGGAACAGCCATCCTATCTGTTACAACAAGAAAAATATTTCGTTCGGCTATCTGGTTATTGTTTTCATTAATCGGTGTTGCCGGTTTATACTTCTGGCTGGAAATGGAATTTATTGCCGCCGTACAGATTGTCGTGTATGTGGGTGGTATTGTTGTGCTGATTATATTTTCCATATTTCTTACCCAACAATCAGGAAAGGAAATGGAAAAAGCATCCGTGGTAAGGAGAATTTCATCCATCCTGGCTGTAGTCTTTGGTTTTGCTTTCACTTGTATGCTCATTTACCAGTACGGATTTCAATCTGTCAGCAAACCATTTGAATGGAGTATGGCCATGATCGGAACACAGATGCTCGGAACAGGTGAAAACGGATATGCACTCCCCTTCGAAGTAATCAGTATTTTATTATTGGCAGCAATGATCGGTTGTATTGTTATTGCCATCAAGGCCCCTTCTGGCTCCCCCAAAGGGGGAGAAACCCAACACACAAACCAAACTGAATAGATGCTTAATAAATTTCAAAATAAAATTGATTTTCAAAAAGCCTTCCCCTTTGGGGGAGCTTTGTCCGAAAGGACTCCTTTGGAGGAGGGGGCCGTATGATACCTGTATCCCACATATTATTTGTCAGCACAGCCTTATTCTTTATCGGCATGTACGGTTTGTTTACCAGGCGGAATATGATAACCATGTTAATGTCGGTAGAGTTGATACTGAATAGCGTAAACATAAATTTCGTGGTGTTCAACAAATACCTGTATCCAGAAAAACTGGACGGCATCTTCTTCACCATATTTATCATTGCAATTGCGGCAGCGGAAGCAGCGGTGGCCATCGCCATCATTATTAACCTGTACCGTAGTCATAAATCAATTGACGTGGAAGATGCAGCAGAAATGAAATTTTAAACCCCTCCATGGGAGTCCTTTGGACAACCCCCTAAAGGGAAGGGTGCTTGCCGGGAAACAAGACTAAAGAAAATGAACTATTTGAAAAAGTTGATGAAACATGTTGATCGAAGAACAAAAGTTGAAATGCTTAATTACAATTGTAAAATTAAAAAACTAAAGCCCGGCCTCCCTCTCCTTTAGGAGAGGGACCGAGGGTGAGGCCATGAACTATTCATCTTATATAGCATTGATTCCTTTACTGCCTTTAGCAGGTTTCCTGTTACTCGGTATGTTTGGAAGAAAATATTTTAATTCCACAGCAGGAATTATCGGCACAGGCTTATTGCTAATTTCTGCATTACTATCCCTTTACACGGCATACAATTATTTTTTTATAGATGGCAAAGTTGGTGATAACTATCAAACGATCACAGCCATAAAATTTGCCTGGCTTTCCTTTTCTGAAAATGTGAGCATTGATATGGGGATCATACTGGATCCCATTTCTGTGATGATGCTGATAGTAGTAACCTTTGTTTCACTGATGGTGCATATTTTCAGTTTGGGTTATATGAAAGGCGAAGAACGATTTGCTACCTATTATGCCTTTCTTGGTTTGTTTACTTTTTCCATGCTTGGCCTGGTAGTCGCCAGTAACCTTTTCCAGATCTATATGTTCTGGGAACTGGTGGGAGTATCCTCCTATTTGCTGATTGGATATTATTATGAAAAACCTTCTGCAGTTGCCGCTTCCAAGAAAGCTTTTATTGTTACTAGGTTTGCCGATCTTGGTTTTCTTATAGGCATCCTGGTTCTTGCATTCTACGGTGGCACACTTGATATTAATACACTCATTCATCGTTTGACAGATCAACAGTCTTCTCAATTTTTGGGAATAGCTACCGCTTCCTTTGTTGGCGTCAGCGCCTTAACATGGGGATTGACATTGATTTTTATTGGCGGTGCCGGAAAATCAGCGATGTTCCCTTTGCATATCTGGCTGCCTGATGCGATGGAAGGCCCCACTCCTGTTTCTGCATTGATACATGCTGCTACGATGGTTGTTGCCGGTGTTTTTTTAGTGGCAAGATTATTTCCACTCTTCACATTGACACAGGCAACATTGAGTATTGTGACCTATATCGGTTTAATATCTGCAGTACTTGCAGCCATTATTGCCTGTACACAAACTGACATTAAAAGAGTGCTGGCCTATTCCACCATGTCTCAGATCGGGTATATGATGTTTGCATTAGGCCTGTCAGGTTATGGAGGAGAGAATGGTCTTGGTTATACTGCTTCCATGTTTCATTTGTTCACCCATGCATTCTTTAAATCACTATTATTCCTTGGCGCCGGTGCAGTGATTCATTTGGTACATAGTAATGAACTAAAAGATATGGGTGGATTGAGAAAGTACATGCCCAAAGTACACGGCACATTCCTGGTTGCCTGCCTGGGCATTGCTGGCATTCCTCCCTTCGCCGGTTTTTTCAGTAAGGAAGAAATTCTGCTGGCTGCTTACAATTCCAATAAAATAATTTACGGAGTGGCTTTATTCACTTCCGGTCTTACAGCATTTTATATGTTTCGTCTTTACTTTTCAATTTTCTGGAATAAGCCTAAAGAACTCCATGATCATCATAGCGAAGGAACTTTCTCAATGAAATTACCACTGTTGATCCTTGCTGCCTGTTCCATATTGGTTGGTTTTATTCCATTTGGAGAATTTGTGTCATCAGATAGTCAGCCCCTGGCATCACATTTTGATATTAGCTTTTCTATTGTTCCTGTTCTTTTTGCATTAACAGGAATTGGCATTGCCACCTGGTATTTCAGGTTTGAAAACGAATGTCCTGAAAAACATTCAAAGCGATTAGGTGGTTTGTTTATCGCTGCAAAAAAGAAATTTTATATAGATGAAATTTATTTATTCCTTACAAAGAAGATCATATTTAATCTCATTGGCCGGCCGGCAGCCTGGATTGACAAACATATTGTGGACGGGCTGATGAACGGAATGGCAAATAGCACAGCAACTATTTCTGGTTTTATAAAAGGAATTCAATCCGGAAAAGTACAGAGCTATGCCATCTATTTTTTTGGTGGAATTGTTGGACTCGCCATTGTGTTTTTGTTTTTGTGGAAATAAAATGTTGAAGAAAAAATTAATTGACAGGTAAATGAATTTATTATTACTGATTATTGTTCCACTACTCACTGGGCTGGCATTGCTTCCTGCCAAAGGTTTGAAACAGGTGAGAGTTATTGCATTGATTGGCTCCGTGGCTCAGTTGATCCTTTGCCTGGCTTTGTTGTATTTTTTTCAACAGGAAAAAGCTGCAGGAAACAATTCGGCATTCCTGTTTGAAAGTAATTACAGCTGGTATGAAGCTTTACATATTAATTTTCATTTGGGAGTAGATGGCATTTCCATTGCCATGATCCTGTTGACTGCTTTTGTGGTTCTTGCTGGTGTATTGGTTTCATGGAAAGTGGAAAAAATGAATAAAGAATTTTTCTCCCTGCTGATATTCTTAAGTCTTGGAGCTTATGGATTTTTTATTGCACTGGATCTGTTTACACTTTTCTTTTTTCTTGAAGTTGCCGTCATTCCAAAATTCTTATTGATCGGCATTTGGGGAAGCGGTAAAAAAGAATATAGCGCTATGAAACTGGCCCTGATGCTGATGGGTGGTTCTGCCCTTGTTTTTGTTGGGTTAACCGGAATCTATTTCTACAGCAATGTTAACGGGATTCATAGTTTTGATATTTTAGAAATAGCCGAAATGAATATCCCTGTTGGAATTCAGAAAATATTTTTTCCTTTTGCTTTTGTAGGCTTTGGAATTTTCACCGCCCTGTTTCCCTTTCATACCTGGGTGCCCGATGGTCATTCTTCTGCTCCTACAGCGGCTTCTATGTTCCTGGCAGGTATATCTATGAAGCTGGGAGGTTATGGCTGTCTTCGTGTAGCAACTTACCTGATGCCCGATGCGGCCCATGAATATTCTACCATTATTATTGTATTAGCCTGCATTGCTATTTTATATGGTGCATTCGCCACGATGATGCAGACAGATCTGAAATATATCAATGCTTACTCATCAGTCAGCCATTGTGGATTTGTTTTGCTGGGTATTGGCATGCTGACAAAAACAGCTATTGACGGCGCCGTCATTCAAATGGTTTCTCATGGTTTAATGACTGCACTTTTCTTCGCCGTGATCGGAATGATCTACGACCGGACACATACCAGGCAAGTGGAACAATTAGGAGGGCTGATGAAAATGATGCCTTTCATCTCTACCGTTTTTGTGATTGCAGGTTTATGTTCTTTAGGCTTACCTGGCTTTAGTGGATTTGTAGCGGAGATGACTGTATTCGTTGGTTCCTGGGAAAAGGCAGACGCCTTTTACCGAATAGCTACCATCATCGCCTGTGCCTCTATTGTAGTAACGGCAGTATATATTTTAAGGGCAATCGGCAAAGCCATCATGGGCCCCGTAGTGAATAATGAACATTTAAAACTGGCTGATGCAAACTGGAATGAAAGACTGGCAGCGGGTTTGTTGGTTGCAGGAATAGTTGTGATTGGTATTTTGCCGTTCCTGATTAAAGATCTGATCAATCCGGACACTGAAATAATGATACAGAAAATATCGGGTTTTATAAACAAGTAATTAATAATTCATAATTATTAATTCATAATTTTTTCTGATGTTGAACGAATTCTTAATATTGATGAAACAGGAACTGATGATTGCGATCATCCTGTTTATTCTTTTATTTCTCAAACTGGGGAGTAAGGAAATAAAAAATAATGTGTTGCTGAATTTCGTCAATGTTTTATTATTCATCAATCTTGTTTCCGGTTTTTTCATGCAACAGGAAGGAAGTTTGTTCGGCGATATGTTCAGCACAAATGAATTATTAACCTTTGAAAAAAACATGCTGAATCTTGGTACATTGATTATTTCGTTGCAATCCTATAACTGGTTGAAAGAACATAAACACGTTACAGAATTTTATTTGTTAATGCTTGCCAGCTTGCTGGGTATGTTCTATATGCTTAGCAGCAATAACCTGCTGATGTTTTACCTGGCCCTGGAACTTTCTACTATTCCTATTGCAGCTCTTGCCAATTTTGACCTGGAAAAAAGGCGTTCTTCCGAAGCAGCTTTTAAAATGATCATCTCATCAGCATTCTCATCCGGGTTGTTATTATTTGGTATATCGCTGGTGTATGGCACAACTGGCTCGTTCAACTTTACAGAACTAAGTCAGAGTTTTACTGCCAGTCCTCTAAATATTTTTTCTTTTATACTACTGATTGCCGGTTTCGGATTTAAAATTTCTGCCGTGCCCTTCCATTTATGGACAGCAGATGTGTATGAAGGCTCACCGGTTGCTGTCACTTCCTATTTATCCGTTATATCAAAAGGAACTATATTATTTGTTTTGGTTTCTGTTTTATACAAAGTCTTTGGATTATTAAGTGATAGCTGGTATAATATGCTTTTCCTTTTATCCGTAATCACCATGATTATTGGTAACCTGTTTGCTTTGAGGCAACAAAACATGAAACGGTTCCTTGCTTTTTCTTCCATTGCACAGGTTGGTTTTATTTTAATTGGTATCAGCGGGCATTCTATTGAAGGAAGTGCATCCGTTGTTTATTTTGTGTTGATCTATATTTTCTCCAATCTGGCAGCCTTTGGTGTTATTAACCTGGTAAGTGCTGTAACGGGAAAAGAAACGGTGGATGATTATAAAGGTTTTTATAAAACCAATCCTGCACTGAGTTGGGTACTGGCGATTGCTTTGTTTTCACTGGCAGGCATTCCGCCTACAGCAGGATTCTTTGGAAAATTCTTTTTATTACTTGCAGGAGCATCCAAAGGAAATTTTATACTTATCACTATTGCTGCATTGAATATGGTGGTGGCTTTGTATTATTATTTAAGAATTATAAAAGCGATGTTTATGGATGCCAATGATCAGCCCATTCAACATATAAAAACTAACTGGTCTCCAAAACTGGCCATGATCATTTGTATAGGAGGAATTATTATTACAGGGTTAGCCAGTGGTGCCTATAATTATATTTACTCTTTAGTTAAGTAATTAATATAAAGTTTGAATTAGTAATGTTGTATTTATTTAAAACAGAAAATGGCAATTAATAAAAATCATGAATTCGGGGAGTTGGATGGAATAAAATGTGCCATCGTGGAAAAAGATGCTTCAAAAGACCGGGTGGCATTTCTAAAAGAATTATTAGAGTATAATGGATTTACAGTCGTGGTAGCAGCATCTCTCCCTCCCAAAGCAGCCCCTGCTCCAAAACCAGTGACAGAAGGTGATCCAGTTCAGCCGGCTACTTCGGCAAACTCAGTGCCCGACATACCTGAAACATTCACGATTGGCGTAACCAATGTTTCATTCAATCCCACCAATGCAATTTTTGGAAGACAATTAAAAACCAAAACCGGCCGGGTTGTTACATTAGCCTATTGGGAACAAAAAGAAACTGTGAGCAGCGAAGATGTGCCCTATTTTGATAACAAAAACTAAAAGGTTGCATTATAATCCACTTTCACTTTAGTTGTCGTGATCTGATCTTTAGAAATTGTAATGGGATGAATATTCATTTTATCATCAAAGAGATTTGCAAAATATCCATCTTCTACTTTTACAAATAAAGAATATTTTCCTTCCGGTAAAGCAATTTTAAATTCGCCATTGGCTGCAGTCTTAATTGCAGCTATTTTCTTTGTTGTAATGTTGGTATATACTCCTGCTTCCTGGGTTTGCTCGCTTTGATTGGTTAATTCATATATATAAACAATCGTCTGAATCGGATTACCATCATGATTCACTGGTCTGTCAGGTGACGGCATTTGATTACCTGTAAGTTCAAAAACCTGTCCGGCAACTCCCTGCTGAATTTTCTCTCCTTTCTTTGCAGAATATTGTTTGATTCCACAACCTGCTGTTATAGAAACATATAATGTAACAATCAATATTTTCTTCATTGTATAAAAGTAAATTTTAATTAATAATAATAATTAAAAACTTATACTTAACCGGCTTAGAACTGATATAATAATTATCTTCATTCCTCCAATAAAAATCAAAGATGCCTATAATCCGTTTTTGTAAAACAATTACATCATTCATCATTTTCTTTTTTTCCTTAACTGCACTCTTTTCTCAAACTACTACCAAAGCAGATGAGCTGAGAATATTTTCAAACTATAAAGAACAGCTGTATAAATTAGAACAGGAAAATCTTATAAAAATTGCAAAGCAGAAAGATTGGCCCTTACAAAAGAAAAGACCAGATGGAAGTTTTGTTTATTTATCAGCAATTGGTGAAAAAGGTTTACCAGTATATATTGGTACAACAAGCAATTTGATTGCTGCGGCAACCGTTGGCACCAATCAGCTTTGGGCAGGAGGTGATCTTGGATTAAGTCTTGATGGAAGCAGTGCAAACATGGGTAATAAGCTGGCTATATGGGATGAAGGAAGAATAAGGGAATCGCACCAGGAAATTGGCAGCAACAGGATCGTCAATGCAGATGCCGGTGGAAACATCAGTAGTCATTCTACACATGTTGCGGGAACAATGATATCAAAAGGTATTAACCCTGTTGCAAAGGGCATGTCATTTAATGCAAAAAATCTTTTGGTCTATGATTGGAATTCCGATGTTTCTGAAATGTCAACAGCATCCGCAGCAGGAGTATTGATCAGTAATCATTCTTATGGGGCCACACAGGCGGGTTGGAGCCAGAATAGTTCACAGAATAATCGTTGGGAATTTGGAGGAGAATGGGGTGCTTTCGAAGATTTTCAATTTGGGTACTATGATAATCGTTCAAGAGATTGGGATAATATTTCTTTTCTTGCTCCTTATTATTTAATAGTAAAATCTGCAGGAAACAAAAGAAATGATAATGGTCCTGCTGTGGGTGGTCTTTACTGGAGATATGATGCTTCCGGCGTATTGATAGATGCAGGCCCAAGGCCGCCGGGTATTTCCAGTAATGATTCCTATGATATCTTACCTAGATATGCAACGGCAAAAAATATATTAACAGTAGGTGCTGTAAGTGCAATACCGGACGGTTATAAAAATTCTTCCCAGGTAGTTATGTCTTCATTTTCTTCCTGGGGCCCTACGGATGACGGAAGAATAAAACCAGATGTAGTGGCAAATGGAGTTGGTGTAACCAGCGTTTCCAGTACGGGTGATAATGCTTATTTAACAGCCAGTGGCACTTCAATGGCAGCTCCAAATGCCAGCGGCTCATTATTGTTATTGCAAGAGCATTATAATTTAACATCCGGCGGATCATTTATGAGGTCTGCTACATTAAAAGGTTTAGTGATCCATACAACAGATGAAGCAGGACCAACAACAGGACCGGATTATATGTTTGGCTGGGGTATATTAAATATAAAAAAAGCTGCCTCTTTAATTTCAAACCGCACAACAACCAGTCGTATAATAGAAGATAGTCTTTTACAAGATTCAACTAAATTATTTTCTATAGTAGCATCCGGAACCGGACCATTGGTTGCAACGCTTAGCTGGACGGACCCTGCAGGAAATGTAGAATTGGTTAACCTGCTAAATAACAGAACACCAAAACTGGTGAATGATCTTGATATTGAAATAAATTATGGAACTACAGTAAGTAAACCATGGAAACTGGATCCGGTAAACCCGGCTAATGCGGCAACACAAGGTGATAACATAGTTGACAATATAGAAAAAGTGGAAATATTTAATCCTATTCCAGGTGAAACCTATACAATTAAAATAAAACACAAAGCAACTCTTAGAAACAATAAACAGGCTTTCTCATTAATCATGAGTGGCGTTGGTGGCCAGGTATATTGTTCGTCTGGACCCTTGTCCAATGCAAACGCCCGGATCAATAATTTTAAATTTGGCGGAATTGACAATACAACTGCAGCAGGTTGTACACAATATTCAAGTTTCATTAATCAGTTTGCTTCAGGATATCCAAACCAGGAAATGCCGCTAAGTGTAACATTGGGATCATGCGGATCGAATACAGATAAGATGGTTAAAATTTATATCGATTGGAATGCCGACGGTGACTTCTTAGATGCAAATGAACTGGTAGCTACTTCGGGAGTGATCAATGGTACAGCCACATTCAATACAAATATCAGGGTACCGGTTTCAATACAAACGGGTACTAATTCAAGGATCCGGGTTGTATGCATGGAAACATCTGTTGCAGGAAATATTTCCTCCTGTGGTACATTTGCCGGAGGTGGAGAAACACAGGACTACTCCATTTCTTTCAGCAAGATACCGGTAGATATAGCTCCTGATTCTCTCCTCTTTCCCGATAATACAATTTGTGCCGCTGATTCGCTTTATGTGGTTTTAAAATTAAAAAATAACGGAAGTAACGCTGTATCTAATTTTCCTGTTAGCATAATTATAAAAAACGGTACTACCACTGTTGCCACATTGGTTGATTCAGTAAAGCAGGCATTTTCAGCTGACGGAAATTTTATTATGAGTTTCAGGAAACCATTTAATGCTTTACCTGGTGTTAATTATCAATTCACAGTTTATACAGATCTTTCTACTGATCTGAATAAAACGAATGATACTTTAATTACTACCAAATCATTTCTTCCTCCTTCAACAGTTGTGATCTCCAATTTACTGGCACAGCAATGTTCGCCTTCGCAAACTGGTTTGTCGGGAACTACTACAAGCGGTACAATATTCTGGTATGATAGCCCCACATCAAAAAATCCATTAGGATCGGGCAACTTAAATACAAGCGTAGTACCAGCCAATAAAACTTATTATGCAGGAGTAAATGATGCCGGTGGCAGACTGGGCCCTGTTTCTAAAACAGAATTTACCAGTGGCGGTTACAGAACTTTGACAAGCTTTATGACTATTGAAACTTTTTCTCCGGTTCTTATTGAATCATCCCGGATGTATTTTGGCAATTCAGGCAGAATAACAGCAAGGGTAATTGATGAAGTTACAGGCGCACAGGTAGCTGTTACAACTATTGATGTTCTTGCAACTCATCCAAATCCTCAGCCAGGTGATGTTACTGAAAATAATCCTTTGGATACGGGAAGAATTGTTCCATTGAATTTAAGTATTCCTGCAGCCGGCAGATATAGATTGAATTTGAATTATGAAAATGGTGTAACTGTATACCGCAATAATAGTGGTCCGGTACCTTATCCTTATATTATTCCGGGGTTGATGAGTATTACCGGAAATAATGGTAGTCCTTTTACTTCCTTCTATTATTATTTTTATGACATGAAAGTTAAATCACTGGGATGTGCAAAAACATCAGCCAGGCAGGTTGTAGTTGCTGCCAATCCTCTTTCACCGGTTATTACTCAAAACGGAGCGGTGTTATCGAGCAGTGTGACAACAGGAACTTTTAAATGGTACCTTGATGATAATTTAATTGCTGGAGCTACCAACTCCACTTATACTATCAACCAGGCAGGTACATACAGGGTAGAAGTCACTTTGGCAAATTGCATATTTAGCTCACAATCATATACCACTTCAATAACTTCTATACCACCTATCAATCCTGCAGAAATCAACCTGATGGTAACCAATAACCCCGGTAACGGAATTTATAATCTTTCATTTTATGTGAAGAAAAAAGAGAGAATACAAATGGAGATATTGAATATTACAGGCCAGTTGATCCAGCAAAGTGAATTTGAAATATCCTCAGCCGGTATGGTACAGCGGGAGATCAATATCAGCAAAAATGCTGCTGGTGTTTATTTAATGAAATTATATTTTGACAAAAAACAATTTGTACAAAAACTAATTCGCAATTAAAATTTATGGAAATACTGAATTTGTTTGAACCCGCAGTAAAAGAAAATATAATAGAAAGGATAAATAAACTGACTCCTCAAACACAAGGGCTTTGGGGAAAAATGAATGTAGCGCAGATGCTGACTCATTGCCAACTACCAATTGGTGTAGCATTTGGAACACATAAACTACATGGAAACTTTATACTAAAGCTGATTGGTCCATTATTTAAAAGTGTATTATATAATGACAAGCCTTATAAACAAAGCCTGCCTACTGATAAATCTTTTGTTATAACGCAAGAAAAAGATTTTGAAAAAGAAAAAAAGAATCTCCTGGAAAAAATTGAACAGTTTACCGAAGCCAATATGACTGATGCAAAACATCCTGTATTTGGAAAGCTTACAAAAGAACAATGGAGCAAAGCCACCTGGAAACACCTGGATCATCACCTGAGGCAGTTTGGCGTTTAACCGATTGCAGCCAGAACTATCTCTTTTACTTTTTCCAAAGGAATTCTTTCCTGCAACATTGTATCACGATAACGGATCGTAACGGTATTGTCTTCTTTTGACTGATGATCTACTGTAACACAGAACGGAGTACCAATGGCATCCATACGGCGATATCGTTTTCCGATCGTATCTTTTTCTTCATAAAAACAACGGAAAGAAGATTTGCAATCATCCATAATTTTCCTGGCTATCTCCGGAAGCCCATCTTTCTTCATTAACGGTAAAATAGCCAGTTTCATGGGCGCCAGCTTTGGAGGAAATTTTAAAACTACACGGCTATCTTGTTTTTCAGCTGTGCTGAGATCTTCTTCATGATAAGATGCGCTGATCACCAGCAAAAACATTCTGTCAAGGCCAATGGATGTTTCAATAACATACGGAATATAATTACCAAATGGTTTTCCGGTTGCCGGGTCATTCTCGCTATCGAAATACTGCATTTTCTTTTTACTGTATTCCTGGTGTTGTTTCAGGTCAAAATCGGTTCGGGAATGAATACCTTCAACTTCTTTAAATCCGATTGGGAAATTATATTCTATATCTGTTGCCGCATCAGCATAATGGGCCAGCTTTACATGATCATGAAAACGATAATCATCTGAAGAAAAACCAAGACCCTGGTGCCATTTCAATCTTTCTGCTTTCCAGAATTCATACCATTCTTTTTGTGTACCGGGGCGAATGAAATACTGCATTTCCATTTGCTCAAACTCCCGCATACGAAAAACAAACTGACGGGCAACAATTTCATTCCGGAAAGCCTTTCCAACCTGTGCAATGCCAAAAGGGATTTTCATTCTCCCGGTTTTTTGCACATTTAAAAAATTGACAAAAATTCCCTGTGCCGTTTCCGGTCTTAAATAAATTTTATTGTCTTCTTCATCTGAGGAAGCAGTGGATCCGAATTCAGTTGAGAACATCAGGTTGAACTGGCGGATATCCGTCCAGTTGGAAGTTCCGCTAATCGCACATTTTATTTTATTATCCTCAATGAGTTTTTTTAATCCTGCAAAATCATCTTTGGCAAGTAATGAATCCATGGCAACAAGTACGTCATCTGCTTCCTGCGTTTTGCCTTCTGCTTTCAGCGTTTCGGAAAATCCTTCAATCAAATGATCCACCCGGTATCTTTTCTTGCTGTCTTTATTGTCAATCATCGGGTCATTGAAATTGTCAACATGGCCACTGGCCTTCCATGTAGTTGGGTGCATAAAAATGGCCGCATCAATACCTACAATATTTTCATGCATACGGGTCATGCTTTCCCACCAGTAATTTTTAATATTCATTTTTAGCTCACTCCCCCACTGGCCATAGTCATACACAGCCTGCAGCCCATCATAAATCTCGCTACTGGGGAAAATAAAACCATACTCTTTACAATGGGAGATAATTGCCTGGAATTTGTTCTGATCGTTTGCCATAGGCGGCAAAGATAAGTGAACAGGAATTTTGAAAATTAAAGATGAAATATTTTCAGCAATTAGTTTACTGGGACCGGTATGGCATCTATACAACAGGAACAAGCCAATAACCCATCTACCCTTAAGGTCTTTACCCGGTTAGAACAACAATCCACCTCCCTGAATCCGGCTGTCAATTTATAAATATCGGTTCCTTTTATTTCCAGGTACATTTCTTCAGTGGCAAACATGGTCATGAACTTCTTGCCGGTATTATCAATAGTTAAATGTATTGAATTTGTTCTTGCAGCATCTGCATAAAGTTTTATATCTCCACTAATATAACGTGGATTACTGCCAAAAACAAGATCATTGCCATTGGTTTTATCTACTACCTTAAAATCAAAATGTGAAAGAAAAGCAAAACACCGGATATTGGAACAATCCAAATTCGGGTCTTCACAGTTTTTTTCCCTTTCACAGGATAAAAATGAAACAGATGCTGTTAAAATCAAAATGAATTTCCACATACAGGTTTTTTAAAGTTGACATCTTGGAATAAAAAACTGTTGCATGGTTTACTTCAGCTTTTCATTTTTTTGATGCCGCTCTGCATCTCTTTGTGATTTTTTTATAAAATTCTTTTGCAAAGCATCAGTTAGATCTACTCCTGTTTGATTGGCCAGGCAGATCAATACCCATAAAACATCAGCCATTTCATCTGCCAGGTTCTTTTCCTTATCACTTTCTTTATAACTCTGATCGCCATATTTCCGGGCCATAATCCGGGCCAGCTCACCTACTTCTTCAGTTAAGATTGCCATATTTGTCAATTCACTGAAATAGCGTACACCCACGGTTTTTATCCATTGATCAACGTCTGATTGAGCTTGCTGAAGAGTCATAACAAAATTTTTTAGGTTGTTACGCAATTTAACATGATTCCAGTCGTTTCCATAGTCCTTTGTAATTTCTCCGAAGAAATTCTTTGGACCTACCCCTTGAAGCAATAAAACCAATTTCTTAATTATCATTCTTGTATTCTATGAGGAGACCAATTATCCTTACACTTTTTTTATTCTTCGTTTTCAATGGGCTTGTTTCAATTGCCATTGCTCAACCAAATACGCCATCCATTTCGGTAGAAAAAAGAACTGAAGATCCAAAACCGTATAAGATCCTCACAAATGGTAAAAAAATTACGATACAATCAGAGCAAAAAATAAAATCTGTATTGGTTTGGACAGCCAGTGGCCATAGAATAGTTGAACAGAAAAAAATAGAAGCTCTCTCCTTTACATTTACTGTAACCGTTAAAGAAAATATATTATTTATTATGGTGGTAATGGAAAACGGAAAAAGATATACTTCCAAGATTGGGGTGAACTGATATTCTATCACGAATTAGAAACGAATTACACGAAACCTCAGAATACAACTCGCTTCGAGTTAAATGACTGCTCTCCGAAATTTGCAATAATGCCTAATCTTATTCCTGAAGCTTTCAGATAATTTCTTGTTTGAAGTACAAAATTATTAATGATTAAAGGCATTGCTTTTACTTCCAGAACAATGGATTCATATACTACAAAATCTGCATAATATTTTCTTGGCAGAGTCTTTCCTTTATATTCTATTTTATATGACTTCTCTCTTTGAAATGGTATTCTCAAGGTATTAAACTCAATTTTCCAAAGCATCCTTGTAGATAATTTCTTTAAATCCAAACCCCAATTCCCTATGCACTTCCATGCAGGCTCCTATAATTTTATAAGATTCATCTTTAAGAATAATATCCGTCATAATTCGTGTAATTCGTTTCTAATTCGTGATAAAAACATTTATTCTCTATCCTTTGAGTCCATAACAATAGTCACAGGTCCGTTATTTATCAACTCTATTTTCATATCAGCACCAAATATTCCTGTCTTCACTATTTTCCCCAGGTCATTTGAAAGCTGCTGGATCATTTTTTCGTATAAGGGAATAGCAATATCCGGTTTGCTGGCACGAATATAAGAAGGCCGGTTTCCTTTTCTTGTAGATGCATGCAGGGTGAATTGACTGATCAGCAAAATACTTCCATTGATCTCTTTTATCGAAATATTCATAACTCCATTTGCATCATTGAATATTCGCAGGCCAACAATTTTTGAAGAAAGCCACTCAATATCTTCTAAGTTATCGGCATCCTCTATCCCTAAAAACACAAGCAGTCCATCTGAAATAGCTGCATGTACTTTGCCTTCAATGATCACACTGGCTTCCGTTACTCTTTGTATAACTACTCTCATATAATTTCCCCATATCCCGAAAGGGAGTTTATTTATATTTTAAAAATATCAAAAACTGATTCAGTTTTCTGACTAATTTAGTTTTGAAATTAACCCTATCTTACTTTTTTGACAAAAATGACTCATTTATCAATAGATATTTCTTCAGAATTGACTTTTCAAACCACACGTAGCGGTGGCAAAGGAGGTCAGAATGTAAATAAAGTAGAGACTGCAGTTTTTGGTTATTTCAATATTGCATCATCAAAATTATTGTCAGACAAGCAAAAATCTATTTTATTTCAAAAGCTGGTAAACCGCATCAATAGTGAAGGAGTGTTTTTTGTAAAATCACAAATGCATCGAACGCAATTAGCCAACAAGGAAGAGGTCATTGAAAAAATGAATGAACTTGTTAAAAAAGCACTGGAAAAAAAGAAAAAAAGAATCGCAACCAAAGCCAGCAAGGCTTCAAAAGAAAAAAGGCTGGAATCAAAAAAGAAAAAGGCGGAAACCAAAAGCGGAAGAAGAAAAATTGACCACAGGGGATTATAACTTCAGTTCAATTTATTTATAACATTGCGCATACGGGTTTCAAAGATTAAATTTGCTGAAATCTCCAATCCATTTGAGTGGAATCAAAAAACTGGCCGGGCAAACTTTATGGTATGGTTTACCAACTATTACCAGTCGATTTCTCGGCTACCTGATGAATCTTAGCCTTCCGTTTATTTTTAATCAGCCGGCTGTTACTGCTGATCTTACACAGGTATATGCCATCATTCCTTTTCTAAGTGTGTTATTTACTTATGGTATGGAAACAGCCTATTTTCGATTTTCCCAATCGGAAGACAAGGTTAAGCTGTATAGCACACTTTCAATTTCTGTTTTCTTTACCACAGTTATTTTTACAGGTTTGCTTTTATATTTCCGTCCTGCAATAGCTGATACTGCCGGTCTGGAAAGACATCCTCAGTATGTAACCTGGATGTGCTGGATCATTTTTTTTGATACCCTTGCTACACTTCCATTTGCAAAACTCAGGCAGGAGGATCGGCCCAGGAAATATGCTTTTGTCCGGGTGGCAGGAATCGTGATGAATATTTTTGTGGTGATCTTATTCCTCGGCTTTATTCCCCAATACCTTGAAAATAATCCGGGTGGCTTTATTCAGTCAATCTATGATAAAAATGACCCGATCAGTTTTTACCTTTTGGGAAATGTATGCGGCAGTGTTTTTACATTTTTATTATTATGGAAAGAATTCAGTGGTATTAAATTCAAATTCAATACCAGACTCTGGAAAAAAGTATTGCAATACAGCTACCCACTCATTATAGTTGGTTTGGGTGGTATGTTGAATGATATGCTGAGCCGGTTGGTGTACCGGCATGTAGTTGATCTGCCGATAGAACAAGCCGACAGGGAATTGGGAATTTTTGGAAATCTTTACCGGCTTGCGGTGATGATCACCGTCATGATTCAGGCATTCCGGATGGCAGCGGAACCATTTTTCTTTAATCGCAGTAAAGAAGAAGATGCTCCCCGAACTTATGCCAGGGTGATGAAATTTTTTGTAATCGCCTGCTGTTTCATGTTTTTATTTATCGGGCTTTACCGTGATGTGCTGGAATGGATCATTACCCGTAAATCCACAGACTGGGGAGAAGGAATGTATATAGTTCCGATACTGGCCATGGGAAATATTTTCCTGGGTATTTATTATAACCTTAGTATATGGTATAAACTGACAAATAAAAACCTGTATGGTGCTGCCATTACCATCAGTGGCGTTATTATTACTGTTGCTTTGAATATTATTTTGATTCCGAAATTGCATTACCTCGGTGCAGCATTGGCAACCTTCAGTTGCTATTTCTTTATGATGATTGCCAGTTATCTGCTGGGACAAAAATTCTATCCCATTCCTTACGTTAAAAAGAAGTTACTGGCCTATCTCAGTTTAGTTACATTGATCTATCTGGCCCACCGTGGACTGTTGATGCTTTGGGAGGATTGGTGGTTTAATATTGGCAGCGCTACATTATTTATGTTGCTATTTGCATTGTTCGTTGCAAAAATTGAGCGGAAGGAGTTGGAGAAGATGCCGGTGATTGGAAAGTTTTTTTAGAAAAACTTGTTAATACAATTTCACAAACGGGTTATTCATTTTTTCAAAACCTATTGTTGTTACAGGACCATGACCGGAATATACTTTGGTTTCATCAGGTAATGTGAAAAGCTGGGTTTGAATACTATTGATCAGCGTCTTCAGGTCACCTCCGGGTAAATCTGTTCGTCCGATACTAAAATTAAAAAGTACATCTCCACCTATCACAAAACCACCGGGTTCATAATAAAAACATATACTTCCGGGAGAATGACCGGGTGCAAACCGTATCTCTAACTCATCTTCACCTAGTTTGATAAAACTGTTTTCTTTTAAATAGATGATCTCGCCTTCATAATTATCAAATGGCAATTGCCACATTTCTCCGGACTTTGGAGCAAAGTCCAGCACTACTTTCTCTTTTTCATGAATATGAAGCGTTAGGCCCCATGTTTCTGCCACCCATTTATTGCCAAAAACATGATCAAGGTGACAATGGGTATTGAGCAATAATACAGGTTTCAGCTTTTTATCTTCAATAAACTTCTTTAGCTCTTCCCTTTCCTGTTCATAATAACATCCGGGATCGATGATGATGCAAAGCCCCGTATCATTATATAAAACATATGTGTTTTCCTGAACCGGACTAAATGTAAAGCTCTTAACGTTTAACATGATGAGTTTTTCGTACTTTTAAAAACAGAAGCCTCCCCAAACCCTTCTGAAGAAGGGGTTTGCAATCTCACTTAGCCAAAAGTAAGAAATGATTATTTGGGTTGGTGGGTTTTGATTATTGATGGATAGATTTGTATGAAAAAGTTTTTATGGTATGGTAAATCATCCCCATCAGATAAGAGGTGAAACTTGTCTCTTAAAAATGATGATTGAAAAGGGTGGAAAAAAAGATGAATAGAATTACAGAACCCTTAAACGGAGCGTCGCAACAGAAGTCAGATCAGGGCTTCATTGCCGGTCTACAAAAAAAATCAGGGCCGGTTAGCCGGCAACTAAAAAAAATATTAATCCGATTAAATAACAGACACGAAACAGAAAAGGACTTATGAAGAAAGCATTCAGTTTAATTTTATGTACAGTTGTTCTTTTTTCCGTTGAAACTTCAGCCCAGGTGAATACAGTTGAGTTTGGTAAAAACAGGGTGCAATACCAAAAATTTATCTGGAAATATTACCAGACCGATAATTTCAATACTTATTTCAGCCAGGATGGATTGAATATTGGAAAATATGTGGCACAGGTAGCCGAGCAAGAACTACCAGGTATTGAAGAATTTGTTGAATATGGTATGCAGCGCAGGGCCAATATTGTGGTTTATAATAACTATGATGAATTTCAGCAAAGCAATATCGGTATTGGCATTGACTGGCAAAGCACGGGTGGCATCACCAAATTTGTAAATAATAAGATCGTCATCTTTTTTGATGGCAATCATGAAAACCTGAAAAGACAAATAAGGCAAGGCATTGCAAAAGTGCTGGTAGATAATATTCTTTTTGGTGATGACCTGGGAGAGTTTGCTGCCAACCAGGCTTTACTTGATCTTCCCAAATGGCTGATTGATGGATTTATTTCTTATACAGGCGAAAACTGGAGTGCTCAGTTGGATGATGACCTGAAATCTGCATTGCTCAGCGGACGCTATAATAATTTTTATCAGTTTGCGCATGAAAAACCGGTATTGGCCGGTCATGCATTCTGGCGATTTATTGGTGAACGATATGGAAAAAGCAAGACCACCTATATGCTTTACCTGGCCCGTGTGTACAGGAACCTGAATGCTGCCAGCAACAGGGTGACCAAAATAAAAAAATTCAAGACACTCTTGAGTGAGTTCATGACAGATGAAAGCCAGAAGTATTTTAAAGATATCCGTGGAAGAAGAATAGTGCCGAAAGGGCAATTATCCGTTTCGGAAGAAGTAAGGAAAAAAGATTTTATCCGGTTTAATGCAAACCCGGTACAGCGTAGCATGACATGGGTTGTAGTGGAATTTAAACAAGGAAAGTATTGCGTTGTTCTCAATGAAAATTTTGTTAACCGTAAAGTACTATTGACTTTTGGTGCCAGGACAAGAGAAGATGATAAGAATCCAAACTATCCTATTCTTGCCTGGGATGGAAAAGGAACAAGGTTGGCTGTGCTCTACTGGGAAGAAGGAAAAATTAAACTCTTTGTTTATGATGCTTTGAACAGGGTGAAGATCAATAAAACCGAGATCACTCAATTTGACCAGGTGCAGGATATGAAATATATGCTGGATGCCAATACACTTTTATTCAGTGCAGTGAAAAGCGGTCAAACAGATATATTCGTTTACAAAATAGATAACCAATCTTTAGAGCAGGTTACCAATGATGTATATGATGACCTGGATGCTTCATTTGTAGCTTTCCCAAATAAGACCGGAATCATTTTTTCCAGTAATCGTCCTTCTGGAAATGCTGCAAGTGCCGAAGATTCTATTCCCAATAAACCTTTTAATATTTTCCTGGCTGATAACTGGAATAAATCCGAGTTCAAACAAATTTCCCAGCTTACAAATATGAAGCATGGTAATGCCCGTTACCCATCACAATACAATGCATCACATTTTACTTTTGTGAGTGATGAAAACGGAATTAATAACCGCTATGCCGGATTCTTTTCTACTGAAAGGGCAGGATTGGATACAATCGTTTATATAGGTGACGAGCTGCTGTATAACCCGGATCCAAAAGATGTGGATTCCTTATTAAAGGTTTGGGAGAAAACAGATATAGATTCTGTTGGATTCTTTTCTGTGACAAATGACTCAACTTATGTTTTCCCGATCACCAATTACCAGAGCGGACTTTTGGAAACAAGAACTGCAGGCGATAACCAGCTGGTAAGCGAAGTGGTAAGACAGGGAGATTATAAATTTCTGTACAGGCTAAGGGTAGATGAAAATGCATTGCGCCGCCGTAATATAACTGCCCGACCTACAGAATATATGAAGCGGGTAATGGAAGAAGAAAAAATTGCTCAAAGCAGCCTTGATATTTCTGTTCCGGGCATTCCTGACTCCGATAAACTGAAACAGGATGATTTTTTCCAAAGCGAATTTCAAAAGGAGAAAAAAGACTCTGCCAAGCTAGGTGAAGTAGTAGAAGCTATAGAGATGCCGGCGATGGAAACTTTATTGAAAAAAGCAAAATTATTTGAATACCGACCGCCAAAATTCTTTAACGATTATCTCGTAAGTGGTTTTAATAATAATGTTTTGGTGACCCGTTATCAAACTTACGCCGGCGGTTCAGGACCTATCAATCTTGGTAATGGAAATGCCTTTAATGGAATTATCCGTATGGGTACTTCTGATCTGTTTGAAGACTGGAAATTTGCTGGTGGATTCCGCCTGAGTTCGGACCTGAGAGATAATGAATATGTTTTTTCAGCCCAGTACCTGAAAAAAAGATTGGATTATGGCATCACTTATTATAGGTCCACACAGCGAGTTGTGGTGAATGATAATGGTGGTAATAGTTTTGGAAGTAAGATGTTTACCAATCTATACCAGGGATCAGTTTCTTATCCATTTGACAGGGTCAGAAGTATCCGATTTAATGCAGCTTTCAGATCTGACCGGATAGTTGTGCTTGCAGATGATTTTAATTTGCCACCGTTAACCCTGAAACTTGATGATATAAAAAACCATTATGGATTATTGCATATTGAATATGTACATGATGATGCCATCAGCCCGGCACAGAATATCTGGAATGGTTTACGCTATAAAATTTTTCTTGATTACAATGCCCGTATTAACAAACTAGCCACGCAGGAAAATCCTTATACAATTAATGTAGGAGCTGATGCAAGACATTATCTTCCTATTTATCGTAATTTTATCTGGGCCGTTCGTGGTGCATTTGATGTATCCTGGGGTCCGCAAAAACTAATTTATTACCTGGGCGGAGTTGACAATTGGTTATTCCCCAAGTTTAATGATGCCAACCGTCCGGATCCCGATGCAGATTATGCATTTCAATCACTGGCTGTAAACCTGAGAGGTTTTAATCAGAATGTTTCAAACGGAAACAATGCTTTGGTCATCAACAGCGAACTCCGTTTACCGGTATTTGCTACACTTTTAAACAAACCAATCAACAATGCATTTTTAAGAAACTTCCAGTTGGTTCAATTCTTTGACCTGGGTACAGCATGGAATGGTGCTTATGATAAAATTCAAAGACCAGCTGTTTTATATTCACAGCCCAATAATCCTGTTGTTGTAAGAATTAAAGCTGGCGGAATCGGCCCGTTAGCCGGCGGATACGGATTCGGTGTTCGCAGTCTTTTACTGGGTTATTTCCTGCGATTTGATGCAGGCTGGGAAATGAATGGATTCTTTAAAGGCAAACCAATCATGTACTTTGCAATGGGACTGGATTTTTAAAGAATATTTTTTTATGAATACTAAAACCTCTCAGATCAGAGAGGTTTTTTGTTTGCCGGTAATTCACCATTGCAGTTTTCTGGAAAAATACATGATGATAGCCAGGGAAATAAATAATCCGATGCTTCCCATCAGCAATGCATAATCCTGAAGTTGAATGATAGTGAAAATATAACTGTATACAACTGTCAAAACAAAACTGATGAAGATGGCTAACCGGGATGAATGCATCACACTGCCAACAAACAAAGCCACTAACCCGATTGTAGCACCACCTGCAATCAGGTAAGCGATATTAAACCCGGTGTATTCAGAAATGGAAAGCAATAAGGTATAAAATAAAACCAGTGCCAGCCCGGCAAGGCCATATTGAACCAGGTGCAGGCTCTTTTTATAAATGGTTTCAATTAAAAAGAAGGCTGCAAAAGTAAGCATGATACAAAGCAGGGCATACTTTACAGATCGTTCTGTTTTGTTATAACTATCTACAGGTATCAATAATTCCGTTCCGATTTGTGATGAACTGAGATCATAAAAATTATTTTTCCAAACCATGGGCACAGAACGATTGATAAATTTCCAGTTCGCATTAAATCCTGATGCATTTACTTCTCTTGCATCCGGCAGTTTAAAACCTGTGAAGCTTGGATCGGGCCATGTACTTTTCATGTTCATTTTATTTTCTCTTGCAGTTGCCGTAAAAAGTAATTGCTGGGAACCATTGAGAGAAAAATTCATATTGAAAGCATGTTCTTTTCCTGCTTCTTCCGCGGAAAAAGAAATGGGAGTTATAAAACCATCCTGTAACCCGGAAACACCTGCTGGTTGCGGATCAAATACCAGTGACTGGTCATTCCATTTTATAAATAAGTCATCATTGATGCCCCTCAGGTTATGCTCTACTTTAAAAATCAATGCTGCTTCATTCCAGATAATATTCTCCGGAAGGATTTTCAATTGCTGCCATTGCAGCGGATTGAATTTACCCTGAATACTAACTTCGCTCCGGTAAACGATAACCTGGTAAATACCCCGGTGTCTTTTCTCTGGAGAAATAGTAGCAGTATATTCAGCTTTATCCGGCAGAAAATAGCTCACTGCTTTTTCTGCAACCATCACACCCTTGTCATTTTTTGAATTCAGGTAATAAGGCAACATGAGTATCGGCCCGATCACCGTTTGCTTCCCGGCCCACTTATTACTTATATCGTTGATAGCCTCTTGCTGTCGCCCTGCTCTCTCTTTCACAGTTTCCATGATAAGGTTAGTGGGTAACCATAGCCCCAGTGCCATTCCGAAAATAATTATTGTCTTTACAAATAATTTTCCAAATACTGTTTTACCATTTGAGGAATCAGTTGATAAATTGTTTTCCATTGTTTTTAATTATTATTAGTTTGTTTTTTCGGCAACCCATTTCCACCAGAATGCAATGCAGGAACCGAAAACAAAAAGTTGATAAAAGTCATCCGATACAGAATGTCCGTTTCTGATTACAACCATACAAATGGGTATCATAAAAAGTATAGCCAAAAGAGTGAAAAGGAATCCCATGAAATGAACAGGCACATAAACCCATCCATATTTTCTAAACCAAATAGTTTTCATAAAAAAATCAATCAGGGGTGTTGATAATTTTCAACCAGGAAATAAAAAATAAGAATTGCCAGTATTCCGATACTGAAAGCAACAACAGACAATGGAAACCATACCTTCTTTATCGTGAAATTAAAAAGGAATGCTTCCTTTGTAAACTGCCAATTCACTTTTAGTACCTGGAAAACACAAATCAGAAAAGCTATCAGTGGGCCAAAAAGAATCAGCAAGTTGATGTTCCATCCAATAGAATCCTTAATACCCCAGCTTTCCAATGTTGGCCTTGCTGCATCAAATGGTCCGTCAACTCCAAATCCGTATTTCAATATTGAAATCAATATGAAATAAGCGGTTGGCAAAGCAAAAAGCAAAGCTGTCGCTGTTGCTGCATTGCTATTTATAGTTGATGTTCTCATAATATATTATTTACGTTAATAAATATTTATTCCGGTGTTTCATTCAACGGGTTACTATTACCCCGGCTTTTCTGAATAACTACAGATCAATATTGAATTTAATAAGAGCAAAAACATTAAACTGATGTAGGAAATAATCTCATAAACAGTACCTTTAAATCCTTCGCTGATTCCGTTATACAGTATCCAGAGAATAAAAATCACGTTTCCAAAAATCGCTGCAATCCTGAAAAAAAATATTATATCAGATTTCATGATATATGCATTAAGGTGAAAAAATTATTTTATTCCTTTAATAATATTTTCCAGTGCCAGGATGTGATCAGCAAATGCTTTTTCCCCGGCCTTTGTTATTGAATAAGTGGTATTTGTTTTTTTACCAACAAATCCTTTCTTCACTTTTATAAAACCATTTTCTTCCAGGTTCATGACATGTGTGGCAAGATTACCATCAGTAACTTCCAGCATTTGTTTCAGGTCATTAAAATTGATTTCCTCATTCACCATCAGGATGCTCATCACACCCAGGCGGATCCGGTTATCAAATATTTTATTTAAACCATTAATTGGATTCTTCATATAGCCCCTCCAAACCTCCCCTAAGGGGAGGATTGCCACTCACAGCCCTGAGAGTAGTAAGTGTACAATTATTTTAGTTTATTGATTAAAGTAAAGGAAGTTGAAGAGTGCGACGCAACAGAAGTTTAATCAGGGTACTTCCGCTTGTAACACAAAAATCAACTTACTTATTAAAGAACTATCAGATAACCAGTCAGAAGTCAACCTAAGTTCCCCCTTTGGGGGACAGGGGGCTTTTCTCATATTTCAACCACATAGCTACTCCGTATACAATATGCAAAAGCCCAAAACCAGCTGCCCAGAAATAAAGACCATACCCGATATATTGTGTATTGATCAGACCCAGTATAATTTCCAGGTAACCGAGATACCTGACTTCATTTAATGTGTATTTGCTGGAATTTATCAATGCCAATCCATAAAATATCAGGCAGGCAGGTGACACAAAACGCCATTCGTCCTGCTGCAGCATGGCAAGTATAAATAAACCGCCGGCCATTAATGGTAAGAGCAAGTTCAATAACAATCGTTTTGATGTATGATCCCAAAGTTTTTGCTGGTTTTGCCTGGCGCGGCGATCTGTGAAATATAAAGAGGAAATTATGGCCACTGCCAACACCGCAATGGACAGTAACAACAAGTTTGATTTTAATTTTGAAAATACAACCGCGTCAAAACCCAGTTCATTAAACTGTACATAGTACTCATGAATAAGATCATAAGCAAACCAGGCACCAACCAGGGCAGATACTCCCGCCGATATGCCACTTAACCCGCTTAAAGAAATAAACCGGGAGGAACGTTCCATAATGCGTTTAATGTCTTTTAGGGTGTCCAATGATTCGTTTTTATTTTCCATAAAAAGTGCTTTGTGGTACAAAGTAGATAAATATTTTCCAGATTCCCAAATATTTTATGTCGTTTTACTGAC
>CAZOOT010000011.1:0-1531 GCA_964581455.1 uncultured Chitinophaga sp.
AAAAAAATTATTAAAAGTAACCATCGACAACATCAGCATAGATGTTGAACCGGGTACTACTGTCTTGAATGCTGCCAGAAAAATTGGTGGTGATGTGACGCCGCCTGCGATGTGTTATTATAGCAAGCTGGAAGGCAGTGGTGGTAAATGCCGTACCTGCCTGGTGGAAATTGCTGCAGGTTCTGCTGCAGACCCAAGACCCATGCCGAAACTAATGGCCAGTTGTCGTACACAGGTAATAGACGGTATGGTAGTAAAAAATATTACCAGTGAAAGAGTAATTGATGCAAGAAACGGTGTAGTAGAATTTTTATTGATCAATCATCCGTTGGATTGTCCTATCTGTGACCAGGCGGGTGAATGTGACCTGCAGGATCTGGGATATGGACATGGAAAACAAGGCACCCGTTACGAATTTAAAAGAAGGGTTTTTGAGAAAGAAGATATCGGCCCATATATTCAGTTGCACATGACACGTTGCATACTTTGTTATCGTTGTACTTATGTGGCTGATCAGATAACCGATAACCGGGTGCATGGAATTTTAGACCGGGGTGATCATGCTGAAATCTCGACTTATATTTCCAAAGCAATTGATAATGACTTTTCGGGAAATATGATTGATGTTTGCCCGGTAGGAGCATTAACAGATAAAACTTTCCGGTTTAAAAACAGGGTATGGTTTACAAAACCTGTAGATGCCCATCGTGATTGTGAAAAATGTTGTGGTAAAGTAACCTTATGGCAAAGAGGTGATGAAGTACTGAGGGTCACTGCGAGAAAAGATGAATGGGGTGAAGTGAAGAGTTATGATGATAAGCCAGGATGGATTTGCAACACTTGCCGTTTCGAAAAAAAGAAAACAGCAGATTGGATAATTGAAGGAGTAACAAATATTAATCGTCATTCTGTAATTGCACAGGGCCGATATCCGGGTTTAAAGATGCCTAAAGAAACAATTACTGAAGTAATGGGTGGAAGAGATCCGAAATTACTGATGGATATTCATGATATAAGCGGTGTAAATGATCCGCATGTTGATTTATCATTGGTAAAAGGACCAGCAACAAGTAAAACATTTGAAAATAATAAATAAACAGTGTTCATGTTATTGGCAATTGACTGGTGGATTTTATTGGAGAAGGCGATACTGATTTTTGCAGTAGTCAGCATATCATTGGTTGTTGCTATGTATGCTACCTGGGCAGAAAGAAAAGTAGCGGCTGTAATGCAGGATCGTCGTGGGCCGAACCGTGCAGGACCATTTGGATTATTTCAACCACTGGCAGATGGAGTGAAATTGTTTATGAAAGAAGAGATCATTCCAAATGTTTCTTCTAAGTTTTTATTTGTAATGGCTCCGGCAATTGCCATGATCACTGCACTTATGACCAGTGCAGTGATACCCTGGGCGCCATCTATTAATTTATTTGGCAGAGAAATCAATTTACAAATTGCCGATATCAATATTGGAATCCTTTACGTGTTTGCTGTGGTAAGTTTAGGTGTATATGGAATCATGATCGGGGGA
>CAZOOT010000011.1:1541-51158 GCA_964581455.1 uncultured Chitinophaga sp.
TGGCAGCTATCCGCGGCGCTTCGCAAATGATCTCCTATGAACTGGCGATGGGTCTTACGCTGATTGCCTTATTGATGACAACCGGTTCCTTAAGATTGAGTGTGATCGTAGCACAACAAAGTGAAGGCATGTTCAACTGGAACATCATGTATCAGCCGCTTGGGTTTTTCCTGTTTTTTATTTGTGCCCTGGCTGAATGCAATCGTACACCATTTGATCTGCCCGAAGCAGAAAACGAACTGAACTTTGGTTATCACCAGGAATATTCTTCCATGAAACTTGGATTCTTTTTGTTTGCGGAATACATCAATATGTTCATGAGCGGTGTGGTGATGGCCACATTATTCTTTGGAGGTTTTGATATTCCGTTTGTAAATGAAGCGGCCTGGGGCAATCATTGGTGGGTTGGATTGCTTGGATTTTCCGCATTAATGATGAAATCAATATTTTTTGTTTTGGTATTTATGTGGATCCGGTGGACCATTCCCAGATTCCGTTTTGATCAGTTGATGAATTTAGGTTGGAAGAGTTTAATTCCATTGGCTTTGATAAATATGGTATTGACAGCAGTAGTGTTGTTGCTATTGAATTAACCCCCAAACCCCCTAAAGGGGGCTTGCTGGTGCACATTGCCAACTTTATATAGATGTTTGATTACCCCATATGGGTTCAATCATTAAAAATAAAATTGAGAATGATTCATTTATTTCTAGTAGAGTTAAGTGAAGAAGAAATGGAAAGTTGATTTAAGTTAATCCCCTCCCTGGAGGGGCGAATTAGGGAAAGATCAAATTGAGAACTGTGGGGTGGGTTGTTGAATAAAGAACAGAAAGCACAAGAGTGCGACGCAACGAAAGCTAAATAGACTTGTTGTCGCCGGGTAATAAAATATATTTGCAAAAATTTTTTAAGAACAGTGTATGCAGGCATTAACAAACAGAGCTAAAGAAGTAGACCGTAGTCCGATGACGCTGGTGGAAAGGCTTTATATGTGGAATATCCTGAAAGGGATGGCGATTACGTTTCGGCATATTTTTAAAAAGAAGCCAACCATTAATTACCCGGAACAAAAAAGAACTTTCAGTGCTGTGTTTCGTGGCTTGCATGTGCTGAACCGGGATGAAGAAGGCCGTGAAAGATGTACTGCCTGTGGATTATGTGCTGTAGCTTGCCCGGCTGAAGCGATCACGATGGAAGCAGCAGAGACTTTACCCTCAGAACAACATCTCTACAAAGAAGAAAAATATGCAGCCAAATACGAGATCAATATGCTGCGATGTATTTTTTGCGGTTTGTGTGAAGAAGCTTGTCCGAAAGATGCTATCTATTTGTCACAGACTTTTGCACCATCCAATTATTCAAGACAAGGATTTATTTATAAAAAAGATGATCTGTTGATTCCTCATCCGATAAAAGAACCAGAGGCATTTGAAAAAGCATTGGGGAAGAGGAAAATTAATAATTAATAATTATTAATTGCTTTAAAAGAAGATTAACTGTTTAAAGAAAATGGGAGTTACTCAAATATTATTCTGGTTTCTTTCCGTGTTGACTATTGTCAGTGCATTGCTGGTTATAGCCAGTAAAAACCCGGTATACAGTGTGCTCTGGCTGATCATGGTTTTCTTTTCTATTTCCGGACATTATATTTTATTGAATGCACAGTTCCTGGCTGTAGTAAATATTATTGTATATGCCGGTGCCATCATGGTTTTGTTTTTATATGTATTAATGCTGATGGATCTGAAAAAAGAAACCGAACCGCAAAAAAAGCGTTGGGTAAAACTGGCAGGAGCTGTGGCAGGAGGAAGTTTATTGCTTGTATTGGTGGCTGCGTTGAAGAAAGCAGATAACCTGACCAGTATTGCACAAACCAGGGAAGGAGATATCGGGTTGATTGAAAACCTGGGTAAACTTTTGTTTAGCGAATACGTAATCCCATTTGAGATCAGTAGTATTTTGTTTTTAAGTGCGATGATTGGTGCGGTGGTGATTGGGAAGAAAGAATGATTTGGCAATTTGGAAATGTGACAATGTTATTTCATTTCCAAATCAACAAATCAGCAAATTGTATTTATGCCGATAAATTATTACATATTTCTGTCACTTGCTTTGTTCTGCATTGGTATTGTAGGTGTGCTTACACGCCGCAATGCGATCATCGTTTTTATGTGCATTGAGATCATGCTGAATGCGGTGAATTTATTGCTGGTGGCTTTTTCAAAAATGCATCACCTGAAAAATGCAGCAACAAATATTTCGGCGGGTGCCGATGGGCAGTTATTTGTGTTTTTTATAATGGTGGTAGCAGCAGCTGAAGTGAGTGTGGGATTGGCCATCATTGTCATGTTGTACAGGAATGTGCGGTCGGTGGATATTAATTTTTTGAACAGATTGAAACATTGAAACCTGAAGTCCGATATCAGATTTCAGACTTCCTACTTCTGATTTAAAGTATGATGAACACTTTACAAATAGCCTGGTTAGTTCCTTTTTTTCCGTTGATCGGATTTTTGGTCATTGGATTAGGTAGAAATTATTTGTCGAAATCAATGACAGGATTCATTGGAAGTGGTTCCGTTTTGCTTTCATTCCTCTTAAGTGTATGGATCTTTTTTTTGGTAAAAAATGAAAACGTACATGTTGCGGAATATTTCAATTTTATTTCTGTAGATAACCTGGTAATCCCATTTGCATTTCAGGTTGATGAACTTTCCACATTGTTTCTGTTGATCATAACAGGTGTTGGATTCCTGATTCATGTTTACTCGGCTTCATATATGCATCATGAAGCCAGGGAGCATTTTGCCCGTTATTTTTCTTACCTGAATCTTTTTGTTTTTTCCATGCTGCTGCTGGTAATGGGTTCCAATTTTGTGATCATGTTCATCGGATGGGAAGGTGTGGGGCTCTGTTCTTACCTGCTTATTGGTTATTGGTTTAAGGACAATGGAAATAACTATGCAGCCCGAAAGGCTTTTATCATGAATCGCATCGGTGACCTGGCTTTTCTGATCGCTATTTTCTGGATCATTTCAAAAGCAGGCGCTGTAAACTTCAATGAAGTTTTTGCTGTAGCCCAGGGACAGGTAGAAGGAAGAAGTTTTTCTGCAAATGATATCACGATCATAACAATTTTATTATTTGTTGGCGCCTGTGGCAAGAGTGCCCAGATACCATTATATACATGGTTGCCCGATGCTATGGCCGGCCCGACACCGGTTTCGGCTTTGATACATGCTGCTACCATGGTAACAGCCGGTATTTATATGATTGCCCGCAGCAATGTGCTGTACTCAATGGCTGAGATGACACAGAATATAATTGTGATCATAGGTTTGGCTACTGCTATTCTTGCTGCTACAATTGCTTTGAAACAAAATGACATAAAAAAGGTGCTGGCATATTCTACAGTGAGCCAGCTTGGCTATATGTTTCTTGCTTTAGGTGTCGGAGCATATAGTGCTGCAGTTTTTCATGTGATGACACATGCATTCTTTAAAGCATTATTATTCCTGGGTAGTGGTAGTGTCATTCATGCTATGAGTGGTGAACAGGATATAAGACAAATGGGAGGTCTAAGCAAAAAATTAAAAATCACATATTTCACTTTTCTTATCGGTTGCATCGCAATAGCAGGTATTCCGCCTTTCAGTGGATTTTTCTCCAAGGATGCCATTCTGTTGGCTGTGTTTGAAAAAAATCCGGCATTGTATGCTATTGCATTATTTGGGGCACTGTTAACTGCGTTTTATATGTTCCGTTTGTTGTTTATTACTTTCTCCGGATCATTTCGTGGTACCGAAGATCAAAAAAATCATTTGCATGAGAGCCCTCTTGTAATGACGATTCCTTTGATTATTCTGGCAGTACTTTCTATTGTTGGTGGATTTGTGGGTATACCGGAAGTTTTTATGCATGGTGGAGAAAAGCTGAAAGAGTTTCTTTCTCCGGTGATTGCTATTTCAGGAGAACATACCGTATCTCATGCTACGGAATATTTACTGATGGGCATTTCAACGGGTTTGGTATTGGTTGCCATTTTGTTTGCCTGGTATAAATACAAAAACTTTAAACAGGTGGAAGAAAAAGGATTTGGAAAAATATTGGAGAACAAATGGTATGTGGATGAACTTTATGACAAGATAATTGCAAATCCTGTTCAGAAGTTTGCGGGGTTTCTAAATAATATTTTTGAGAAGCACATAGTGGATGGACTAGTGAATGGGGTTGGCAAATTTGTGAACTATAGCAGCAGGCAATTGAGATTGATACAAAACGGACAAGTGGGAGTATATGTATTGTTGATGGTGCTTACTATTATATTGCTGTTGACATTTCAGTTTTTTATAAAAAAGTGAGCCCCCAAACCCCTAAAGGGGGCTTTGGAGCTATACTTTAAATGAATATATAATTTATAAAAGTCCCCTTAGGGATTTAGGGTTTATGATAGCATTGTTACTGATATTAATTCCATTGTTGGGCGGGCTAATTGCTTTTTTTCTGAAAAAGGAAAATAATGCAAGGATGTGGGCATTATTTACATCATTGCTGGCTTTTGCTGTTTCAATACTGGGGCTTACAGTTTTAAATAATGAAAGCAACCTTCATTTCAAAAAAGAATGGCTGCCGGATATTGGCAGCAGTTTCTCAATCGGACTGGACGGTATGGGGCAATTACTTTGTTTGCTCACGGCTATTTCTTTCCCGGTTATTTTTATTTCCACCTGGCATCATAAATACAAAAAGGCAAATAGTTTTTTCGGACTTATGTTGCTGTCACAGGCGGGATTGATGGGTGTATTCCTTGCAATGGATGCACTTCTGTTTTATTTCTTTTGGGAGCTGGCGCTGATTCCCGTTTATTTTCTTTGTTCTATCTGGGGTGGTGAAAAAAGAATTGCCGCCACTTTTAAATTTTTCATTTACACTTTTGTTGGATCATTATTGATGCTGGTAGGTCTTATTTATCTGCAATCACAAACTGCAGACCATTCATTTGATATTTCATCTTTTTACAATCTTGTTATTTCCAACGAATCACAAACCTGGATTTTCCTGCTCATGTTTGTTGCATTTGCTATAAAGATGCCGGTATTTCCATTTCATAGCTGGCAGCCGGATACATATGAACAATCGCCAACTGCAGTAACTATGGTATTGAGTGGGGTGATGGTTAAAATGGGTGTATTTGCAGTCATTCGTTGGTTATTACCGGTTTTGCCTTATGGCTCCTATGGCTATGGTGAAACTACAGTTGCAATTTTAGCTGTTATAGGAATGCTGTATGCCTCCCTGCTTGCCATGAAGCAGGATGATATGAAGCGATTGATTGCATATTCATCTATAGCCCATATTGGCCTGATGGTGATTGCCATTTTTGCAGAAACGGAAATAGCGATGCAGGGTGTAATGATCCAGATGTTCAATCATGGTATTAATATTATCGGACTTTGGATCATCGTGGAGATCATTGAACAAAAATATAATACCAGAAAGCTTTCTGATCTTGGCGGCCTTGCACAAAAGGCTCCGGTGATGGCAATACTTTTTGTTATTATAGCGCTGGCTAACATTGCGCTTCCGCTTACAAATGCTTTTGTCGGTGAGTTTTTAATGTTTACCGGAATATTCAGTTCCCCCATTTTTCAATTTGAATTGTTTATTATTCCGGCGGCAGGTTTATGTATCATACTGGGCGCTGTGTATATGTTGAATATGTTGCAGAAGGTTTTGTATGGAAATACGAATGCTTTAACTGAGAATGGTACAGATATTCGGTTAAATGAAAAAATGGTTTTAGGATTTATTGTTTTATTAATAATTGTTACCGGAGTTTTTCCGCAACCAATTCTTGATCTGACAAAGGAAACAACGGATCTGATTTTAAAAGAAGCAATTCTTAATCCGATTAATAAATAAAACGGACTGAAAGAACATGAATGCATTAATAGTATTGGCAGTTTCAGGAGTAGTGATGATGTTCAGCGGTATTCTGCTGAAGAAAAAGTCTGCTATACGGGCACTGGCTATCACTATATTGTTTCTTGCCATAGCGTCTAATATTCTTGCTTTGAACGGGTTTCAGTTTTTCAACATCAACCTGAGAGGAATGCTGAACTTCGACAGGTATTCTCTTTTATTCAACACAGCATTAATGGCATGCACATTTATTTTTTTACTTCTTTCAGCCAGGGATATTGAAAAAGTAGGATTACATTATGCAGAATATTTTGCATTGATCTTTTTTATCCTTTGTGGAATTATCCTTGTTTCTTCTTTCAGTTCTTTATTGATCCTGTTCCTGGGAATTGAAATTATTTCTATCCCTCTTTATATTCTTACCGGTAGTGACAAAAGGAATCTGAAAAGCAATGAAGCCGCATTAAAATATTTTTTATTGGGTGCATTTTCTACCGGCCTGATGTTGATGGGTATCGCTTTGGTCTATGGCAGTTCAGGCTCATTTTTGATAAGTGAATTATCGGTAGTATCAGCAGATGCAAAACCAACTGCATTGTTGGTAGCGGGAATTTTGTTGCTCATTTTTTCAATGTCATTTAAAGTTTCTGCCGCTCCTTTTCATTTCTGGACGCCGGATGTGTATGACGGCGCCCCGTCCGTATTTACATCTTTTATGGCAACAGTAGTAAAAGCTGCAGCATTTATTGCATTCGTTCGTCTTTTTTATTATGGATTTGGAAACATACATGAAACCTGGAAATTCATAATTGCAATCATTACAGCATTGACTTTATTTATCGGAAACATCACAGCAGTATTCCAGCAAAGTGTAAAAAGGATGCTGGCTTATTCAAGTATCGCTCAGGCAGGATTTATGATGATGGTTGTTCTCACTATAAATACAACAGCAGTGGAAGGATTATTGCTTTATGCAGTAGCTTATTGTTTGGCAACCATCGGGCTGTTTGCTATTTTAATAAAGATGAAAGATTATACGTTTGAAGGATTTAACGGATTTGCCAGGCATCAACCTCTTCTTGCCGGCTTGGCAGTAGTTTTCCTGTTGTCATTGGCCGGCATCCCTCTTACGGCTGGTTTTTTGGCAAAATTCTATATGCTGAAAGCCGTAATACTTGCAGGTGGTTATCTGTGGTTAGTAATTATGGCAGTGCTTATGGCAGCAGTGAGTGTTTATTATTATTTCAGGGTGATACAAGCCATGTATTTTAAAGATGGCCTTGCTCAGCCAATGGAAATCAGCTCTTCTTTTAAATGGATACTATCATTTGTTGCTGTTCTCATTATTTTACTGGGTATTTATCCTCAGCTTTTAATAAGCAGAATTTATTTTTGATTTTCTTTCTGTATTAGTATGGTTTTCTAACCGCTCATGTATAAGTATTGGTGGAGAATAATCCGAGCCTAACTTTGGCATCCCAAAACATTTTTAAAAATGAACAAAACTACAAGACAAGTATTTACTTTATTTATTGCATTAGGATTAAGCATTTTTGCATCAGCGCAAAGACCTGCAACTGCAGACACAACAAAACCTGCAGGTCCTGGTGGAATTAATACGCAGCGACCAGCCCAGGGCCCACGTCCGTACAAAGAAGTGATTACAGAGAAAGCAAAAACTGATGATGGTTTTTTTAAAGTTCACAAAGTAGAAGACAAATGGTTTTTCGAAGTACCCACTGATATGCTGGGAAGAGATATCCTTACCGTAAACCGTATTTCAAAAGCCGCAGCTGGCATGCGCAGTGGTTTCTTTGGTTATGCAGGTGATGACATCAGCCGAAATGTGATTCGCTTTGAAAAGGGACCAAACAATAAAATATTCCTTCGTAATATTTCTTATGCAGAATATGCCAAGGATTCTACTTCGCCAATGTTTACAGCAGTTAGCAAATCAAATATTCAGCCGATCGCAGCTTCATTTGACATAAAAGCTTTTGGTAAGGATTCTGCATCATTTGTAATTGAGATGACTGATTATATCAGCGGGGATAATGATGTATTGCATTTCAGCAGTTCATTGAAATCATCATTAAGAATTGGCGCGATACAGGCTGATAAATCTTATGTAGAAAATGTAAAGTCTTACCCCATTAACATAGAGATTACTGCTGTAAAAACCTATGGCAGATCAGCAGCCCCCCCAACAATCGGAGGCGCCGGAGGAGGTGCTGCACAAGCTGCATCTTCTGGAAATATGACCGTTGAAATAAACAGTTCCCTGGTGTTGCTACCAAAAAATCCAATGCAACCAAGATATTATGATCCACGTGTGGGATATTTTACTATGGGATACACAGATTATGATGTCAATCCTCAAGGTGTAAAGTCAATATCAATGATAAAAAGATGGAGGCTGGAACCAAAAGAAGAGGATATGGAAAAGTATAAAAGAGGAGAGCTGGTTGAGCCAAAGAAGCCTATTATTTTTTATATAGATCCTGCTACACCGGAAAAATGGGTACCATATTTAATTCAGGGAGTAAATGACTGGCAGGTAACATTTGAAAAAGCCGGATTTAAAAATGCAATTTTTGCAAAAAGAGCACCAACAAAACAGGAAGACAGTACATGGAGTCTTGACGATGCCCGTAATTCTGCAATAGTTTATAAACCATCTTCAGTTGCAAATGCCAGCGGTCCGAGTATTTCTGATCCAAGAAGTGGAGAGATCATGGAAAGCCATATCAATTGGTATCATAATGTAATGGAATTATTAAGGGACTGGTATTTTGTTCAGTGTTCTCCTCTGGATCCGGAAGCCAGGAAAATGACATTTAGTGATGAATTGATGGGACAATTGATTCGGTTTGTTTCTTCTCATGAAGTGGGACATACAATTGGTCTTCGTCACAATCATGGATCGAGCAGCACGGTTCCGGTAGAAAATCTCAGAAACAAAGCCTGGGTAGAAGCCAATGGTCATACGCCATCAATTATGGACTATGCCCGATTTAATTATGTAGCACAGCCTGAAGATAAAATCGGGCAGGTTGGATTGTTTCCTCGGATAGGAGATTATGACAAATGGGCCATCGAATGGGGATATAAATTATTTCCTCAATATAAAAATGCGGATGCAGAAGTGGGACATCTTAATTCCTGGGTGATAAGTAAATTAAAAGATAAACGCTTATGGTTTGGCACAGAATCAAATCCTGATGATCCCCGCAGCCAAAGTGAACAAGTAGGTGATGATGCCATGAAAGGAAGTATGTATGGTGTAAAAAATCTTCAACGCATTGTGCCAAATCTTATGGAATGGACAAAGGAACCCAATGAAGATTATTCGAACCTTACTCAAATGTACAATGCTGTTGTGTCACAATTTAGCAGGTACATGGGTCATGTAACAAAATTTGTTGCAGGTATTATGGAAACACCCAGGAAGATTGAAGAAGAGGCTCCTGTATATGAAATTGTACCCGAAGCAAAACAAAGAGAAGCAGTTGAGTTTCTTCAAAAAAATCTTTTCAGTACTCCAGCCTGGTTGCTGAATAATGACATTTTTTCAAGGACCGGAATCAACCCGGTTAGTTCAATTGGAAATGTTCAGGATGGTATGCTGAACAGAATGCTGAGCACAAGAAGTCTTTCCAAACTTTTAGATGCTGAAGCTTTGTATGGCAACAAAGCATACCAGGTAACTGAGTTATTATCAGATTTAAAAAAAGGCATATGGAGTGAAGTAGCTTCCAGGAAAACAATTGATATTTATCGCCGCAATCTTCAAAAATCCTATGTGAATACACTGATCAATATTGTCAAACCTGCTTCAGCAGGCAGCAGTAGTTCAGGTGGAGGCTTTACAATCAGCTTTGGACCTGCAATTTCCACTGATAAATCAGATCTGAAAAGTGTAGTAAGGGCACATTTGCAACAATTAAGGGCCGAAGCAAGAGTAGCATCAACTGCTATTCCTGATGAGATGAGCCGTTATCATCTTCAGGATATTGCCAGCAGAATTGATTTTGCTCTTGATCCCAGGAATTAAAGAATAACTGCAACATTATAAGAAAATTGAAAGAAGCATAAATAATTTGTGCTTCTTTCAATTTTTTTGTTTTCAGAAATTATTCTTTCCCGGTCATCAAAAATCAAAAGGATAATCCCCGGGCTTTTGTACATTCGATACAATTAATATGAGATTCAGCGATATTTTTTCATTATCATTTCGGTCTATCCGCAGCAATAAATTAAGAACCGGATTAACTGTTTCCATTATAGCTTTAGGCATCATGGCATTGGTTCTGGTTTATACAGCTATTAAAGCCATTAATCAAAAATTTACTGAAAGTTTTTCTACCATGGGATCCAATGGTTTTACGATCAGGTATAAACAGAGAAATATAAATTTTGGAAATGATGATAATGAATTAAAAAAAGAAAAAAAGGGAAAGAAAAAAATCAAGAAATCTAATATTGGAAAGCCAATTACCATTGACCAGGCGGAGTTATTCAAAAAGACATATCAGTTTCCGGCCACCACAAGTCTTTCCGTATTCGCCAACAGAAATACGATCGTTACATACGAAAACAAGAAAACCAGCCCGAATGTTTTATTATTTGGGGGTGATGATAATTACGTTTTATTAAACGGATTTAAAATAAAGACGGGTAGAAATTTAAATACAGCCGATCTGCAATCGGCAAGATATGTTTGCCTGCTCGGACATGATGTTGCCAGTAAACTGTTTAATGAAAGAACGGAAAGGGCAGTGAATTCAATTATCAGAGTTCAAAATATTCCATACCGGGTTGTGGGTGTTTTAGATAGCAGGGGGTCTTCTTTTGGAATGAGCTGGGATAACCGGGTGGTAACAACCTATGCAAATATTCAAAAGCAGTTTAACAACCGTACATCTTATGTAATGGCTGTAATGACAGATGACCTGAAAAAAGTGGATGTGGCAATGGGTGAAGCAGAAGCAACTTTTAGATCCGTAAGAAGACTGGCAACAACAGAAGAAAGCAATTTTGTCCTGGACAGAAATGATAGCGTAGCAGAAATGGCCATGAAAAGTATCGGATTTATTACTATTTCCGCTACTGTGATTGGGCTCATCACATTAATTGGTGCAGCGATTGGATTAATGAATATTATGCTGGTTGCAGTATCAGAAAGAACTAAAGAAGTGGGGTTGATAAAAGCAATAGGTGGGAAAAGCAAAACTGTGCGATACCAGTTTTTATTTGAAGCTACAATTATAAGTGTACTAGGGGCTATTTTTGGAATCATCCTGGGTATTATATTGGGAAACATGGTTTCCCTGTTAATTAAAACAGGTTTTGTAGTCCCCTGGAACTGGGTATTTTTGGGAATAGGTATTTGCACAATTGTCGGATTGCTTGCGGGTCTTTATCCGGCATTAAAAGCAGGAAAACTAAATCCGATTGAAGCACTTCGATACGAATGATCTTTAATATATTGGACCGGAAAAAAGTATTTGGCAACCCTTAAAACCTAACTATTGTTTGGGATAAAGAATGAATTGGCTTATAAACTTGTTTCAAATTAAAAAATCCCTAACTTGACCACCTTAAAACAGAAATTTTATTGATGTATTTAGGACATTTAACTTTTTTTTCAGTAGAATTGTGCCTCTAAAAAAACTCTGATTTATTTTTTTTAAATTTTAAACATTAAAAACAACGATCATGGCGGAAACAAAACCGACTGCAACAGCTAGTGTGAAAGCTACATCTGTACAAGCTAAGAAGAGCAGTAATATTATTTCATGGATAGCTCCAATTGCATGCGTAATTGCCGGCTACTCAATTTGGCGTTTTATATTTGGAGCCCCAAGTGGCTTTGAAATTCCTGACCCTGCAGGTGGATTTTGGCCTAAACACATGAAGCCAAAAGGTGCAATGAATGCAATTTATGAAGGCGGAATTATTGTTCCTCTTCTTATTGGTATGTTCTTAATGGTGGTAACTTTCTCAATAGAGAGAGGTATGACCATTAAAAAAGCACTGGGAAGTGGTTCAATAGCTGATTTCATCCGCAAAGTACAATACCATCTTGCAAACAGAAATGTAGATGCAGCTATTGCAGAATGCGACAAACAACGTGGATCTGTAGCTAATGTAATGCGTGCAGGTCTTCGTCGTTACAAGGAAATGACAACCAATACTGAATTGGATACAGATCAAAAAGTAATTGCAATTACAAAAGAAGTAGAAGAAGCAACTGCTCTTGAATTACCGATGTTGCAAAAGAATCTTGTATTCTTATCAACTATTACCTCTGCAGGTACACTCGTTGCACTTTTAGGAACGGTAATGGGTATGATTCGTGCCTTCTCTGCATTAGGAGAAGAAGGTGGGGGTGCAGGTGCTGCAACTCAGCTTGCTGTCGGTATTTCTGAAGCACTTTATAATACAGCTCTAGGTATCGGAGCATCCACGGTTGCGCTAATCATGTATAATGTATACACAACAAAGATCGACTCTATTACCTATGGTATCGATGAATCAGGTTTCACTTTAACTCAAAGCTTTGCATCATTATACAAATAAGCTTTCTGGGATTATGGAATTTAGGAAACATTGAATCTCAATACTAAAAATAGAATAAAATATGCCCAGTGTTAAAATACCAAAGAAGAGCACTTCTGTAGATATGACTCCATTTGTGGATGTGGCTTTTCTTATTCTCACTTTTTTTATCATGGCTACCAAGTTCAAGCCAGCCGAACCTGTGGAAATTAAAACTCCCAGTTCTGTTTCAACAAAAGAGCTGCCGGATAGTGATGCCTTAATGGTCATTTTTGACAGTACCGGCCGGGTTTTTTTTAGTGTATTAGCGGAAAAAGATCCAATGATAAAGTATAATGTGATAAAACACATGAATGATACAAGAAACCTTGGACTTACTGAAAATGAAATGAAGAATTTTGTAAAAACACCGGCTGTAGGTGTTCCCTTTGCTTCTTTAAAACAATTATTGTCTGTTCCTGCTGATGATCATGGATCTGTAAAACAACCTGGCATACCCCTTGATTCATTAGGTGGGGAATTATATTTCTGGGTCAGAGATGCTGTCGGGCAATTTACCGGTAAGCAATTAAAATACCTGGTAAAAGGCGACAACAATGCCAAGTATCCAAATTTTAAAATGGTTCTTGGTGCTTTCAAGCGAAATGATATTTATAAGTTCAATCTGATCACGATGCTTGAAGACGCTCCTGTTGGAACAGATTTATATAAATCAAGAAACAAGGCAAAATAATTATTTAATTAATTAAAATCTGAATTATGGCAAGTATTGAAGGCGGCGGTGATGGTGGTCATAAAAAAGGACCTGGCGTCAAGAAGGCCAAAAAACTTTCTACATCAGTTGATATGACTCCCATGGTGGATCTGGGTTTCCTGCTAATCACATTCTTTATTTTTACTACAACGATGAGCAGCCCGACTACAATGGATTTGTTTATGCCAAAAGATACTGATAAGGATGAAGAGCAGAATAAGGCAAAAGAGTCTGGTTCTTTATCGCTTTTGCTGGGAAAGGATAATGTGATTTACTATTATGAAGGACAGCTTTTACCCGATGGCTCAAATTTCCTTACCACAACTTTTAAAGGTATTCGCAAGATAATCATCGATAAAAAAATTGCTGTGAAAGGAATTCATCAGCATGATGCTCAATGTAGTGAGATATGGGCCAAAAATAATGGTGATCAAAAGTCATGTCAGGATCGGGATCTGGTTGTAATTATTAAACCCTCTGATGATGCTACATTTAAAAACACGGTTGACATTCTGGATGAAATGACCATCAATGAAATAAAAAGGTTTGCGATGGTTGATCTTTTTCCTGATGAAAAAGTTTTGATCAAGGCAACTGAAGGCGGCTAAAAAACAATGGAAATGATTCCATGTGGAAAGAATTTAAATTTGCATCTACATCTTAAAAGAGTTTAAAATGGACGTAAACAAAATATTAACCAGCGATCTTCTCGATTTGGTTTTCGAGAACAGAAATAAAGCCTATGGTGCTTATGAGTTACGCAAATCTTACTCAAAGAGAATGACAATTGCTCTTCTTTGTATGGTTGCTGTAGCAATATTAGCAGTTGGCGGTTCTATATTGGCTGGAGAATTAAAAAAGGGGAAAGCTAAAATTGAAGCAAAGGAAGTAATCCTTACTGAAATTAAGCAAGAGGAAGAAAAAAAGATTGAACCTCCTCCGCCACCACCCCCGAAACAAGAACCTCCCAAAGTGGAAATGACAAAATTCACTCCTCCAAAAATTGTGAAAGATGAGGAAGTAAAGAAAGAGGACATTCCGCCTGAACAGGAAAAACTGGAAGACACTAAAATTGCAGTTATCAGCCAGGAAGGTATTAAGGATCTGAACCTGGCTCCGGCTATCATTGATGAAGGGAAAAAAGTAATTGAAGAAAAGAAAGAAGATGATGAGAACAAGATTTTTGAAAAGGTAGAAGTTGAAGCCAGTTTTAAAGGTGGTGAAAGAGAATGGCGTAAATTCCTTGAAAGAAATCTTGATGCAAATACACCCGTAGATAATGGTGCCCGTGAAGGACAATACACTGTTGTTATTCAGTTTATTGTTGATAAAGAAGGAAAAATAAGTGATGTAAAAGCAATGACAAAACACGGATTTGGAATGGAGGAAGAAGCAATGAGAGTAATTCGTAAAGGTCCAAACTGGGTGCCTGCAGTTCAAAACGGAAGAAATGTAAAGGCATACAGACGGCAGCCAATTACATTTGTGGTATCTGAAGAATAATTGTCAATTACCGGTATTAATAATAAATCCTCCTCATTGCAGGGGGATTTTTATTTTTGTTCAAAGAACTCCTTTGGAGATATTTTATGCAGGGAAAACTTATTGGTTGGGATGATACAATTGTGGCTTTGGCAACAGCACCGGGTATTGGAGCTATTGGAGTCATCAGGTTAAGTGGAGAAAAAGCAATACCAATAGTAAATGAATTATTTCCATCTAAGGATCTGTTTCAGGAAAACTCTCATACCCTGCACGTAGGGGTTTTAAAAGATGGTGATCATTTGCTGGATGAAGTAGTTTTGTCCTTATTTAAAAATCCCAAAAGCTATACAGGTGAAGATGTTGTAGAGATAAGTGCACACGGCTCTCCGTTCATACATCAGCAAATAATTGATGCTTGTATAAAAAGAGGGGCAAGGCTCGCAAAGCCCGGGGAATTTACACAAAGAGCATTTTTAAAAGGCAAACTGGATTTGACGCAGGCAGAGGCTGTTGCCGACCTTATTGCCTCCAATACCTCTGCATCACATAACACAGCTTTAAAAAATATCAGGGGAGGTTTTTCTGATAAATTAAAGGAGTTAAGAGACAAACTGATCACATTCTCTGCATTGATAGAACTGGAACTTGACTTTAGCCAGGAAGATGTAGAGTTTGCTGACAGGACTAAGTTTTATGAACTGATAAATCAATTGATTCAATTAACTGATAAGCTGGTAAACTCTTTTCAACTGGGCAATGTAATTAAAAACGGAGTTTCTGTTGCCATTGTTGGAAAACCGAATGCCGGCAAATCCACATTGCTAAATTCTTTACTGAATGAGAACCGTGCTATAGTTAGTGAAATTGCCGGTACAACCAGGGACACAATAGAGGAAGTGATCAATATTGATGGCGTTTTATTCCGACTGATTGATACAGCCGGCATCAGGGAACATAGTACAGATAGTATTGAAAAAATAGGAATTGAAAGAAGTTTGGAAAAAATCAAGACAGCTGATATTGTACTTTATTTATTTGATAGTGGTATTGAGTCCATCAAAGATTTAAATACACTTGTCTTAAATTTCAAAAAGGAAGGGTTGAAATTCCTGATGGTGGCCAATAAAATTGACCGTGAAGATGAAGCTGTTATTAAAAACAAATATTCCGGAATTGACCATGTAATTTTTATTTCGGCAAAAGAAAATCTGCATTCGGAAGTTTTAAAAGAAAGAATGGTAGACCTGGTACTTACCGGAAATTTAAATACAGAGAATATCATTGTCACTAATGCCCGCCATTATCATGCATTGAAGGAAGTGGAAAAATGCCTGCAGGATATAAAAAATGGAATGGAGGAAAAATTACCCGGAGACCTGCTGGCCCTTGACATCAGACGATGCCTGCATTACCTGGGTGAAATAACCGGCGAAATCACCAATGAAGATCAGTTGGATTATATCTTCTCCAAATTTTGTATCGGAAAGTAACTACCCGTATAATTTTTCATTATACTAAATAAAAATCCTGCTTCCATTAAGGCTATAAATTTCACGAAATTCTTTGGGTGTACAACCCTTTTTCTTTTTAAACAAACGATTGAAATTGGAAATATTATTGAAGCCGCAATTATATGCTACTTCAGCTACCGGTTGTGTAGTATCTATAAATAATCTTGAGGCAAGACCCAGCCTTAATTCCAGAAGACTATCCATAAATGTAATGCCGGTTCTTTTTTTAAAAAATCTACTGAATGAAACTTCTGTCATATTCACCAGCTTTGAAACTTCACCAAGGGTAATGTTTTTTTGAAAATTCTGGTTCATGTACTCAAATGCTTTTTCAATGCGACGGCTGTTATAAGTAATATCCATTTTACTGAAAGTGGTATCAGATAAAGTATGCATGTTTCTTGAAAGTGACAGATCGTGTAAAACTGATAAGAGCTCCAATACCGAATCAAATCCATGCTTTTGATTTAAAGAAAGTAGTCTTGGCATGATCTGCTGAATCGTTTGCTTTGAATATGTAACCCCTTTTGCGCTTCGTTCCAGCATTTTCCGGAAAAGGATCATCTGGTTTCTTCGTAAAAATTTTTCATCAAAAAGATCCTTATGAAACTGAATTGTTATTTCTTTGATTTCTTTACTCTTGCATTTATAGGTCTCCCATACATGAGGTAAGTTAGAACCTATTAATACTAATTCCAGATCATCAATTTCTGCAACATGATCTCCAATTATCCTTTTTGCTCCTTTTGCATTCATGATGAAATTCAATTCCAGCTCTTCGTGATAATGAAGTGGAAAATCAAAATCTGATTTAACACGGGTAAACATAGTAAAGCAATCACTGCTGGTAAGTGGCGTAATTTCTTTGATGATATTTTTATGTTTCATTTAAAATGGCAGACATAAAGTTAATAATGTATGGATAAAAAAGTATCAATGTATATATTTCTATTTTTAAACAAACATTTGAATTCATATTGTTATTTCAATATACAAGATATTTGAAAAATTAATGTTTCGTAATAAAAACATTAAAATTGGATAAGAAAGTATTAGTTTAGAATGACATTATAAAATTAAATTTGAATAAATTATTGCTTTATGAGAAAATACCTACTGCAGCGGGTGCTTATATTATTTGTATTTATTACTCTTGGTATGATTTCCTTCGCACAGGAAAAAACAATTACCGGAATCATCTCAGATCAGAATAGTGTTCCTCTATCTGGAGCTACTGTAAATGTAAAAGGAACAAAGACCAATGCAATTACAGGAGCAAACGGTGCATTCAGAATTACTGTGCCTTCAGCCAAAAGCATTCTGGTAGTTTCTTATGTGGGAATGAAAACCGAGGAAATTGCAGTTGGCAATAGTACTACATTGACTATTGGCTTAACTGCAGATGTAAATATATTAAGCGATGTAGTAATTGTTGGTTATGGAAAAGCCAGCAGAGCAAATCTAACCAGTGCTCAGTCTACAATTTCAACAAAGGACATTGAAAAAACAGTTAATACAACACTGGAGCAAGCCATTCAGGGAAGGGCACCGGGTGTTTATATAACTCAAAATTCAGGTCAGCCAGGCGGTGGTATTTCAGTTGCAATCAGAGGTATTAGTTCTATTAATGGAAATACAGAGCCACTTTATGTTATTGATGGTGTACAGGTACAGGGAGGTGGCACAACAAATTCTTCAAATCCGCTTTCTGGTTTAAATCCAAATGATATTGATGATATTCAGGTTCTTCAGGGACCGTCCGCCACAGCTATTTATGGATCAAGAGCTACCAATGGCGTAATTATGGTTACAACCAAACGCGGAAAAAATGGTGACTTCAAGATCAACTATAATGTTCAATATAATATTCAAACTCCGCCAAAAAGAGTAGAGGTGATGACATTGCCACAATATGCACAAATGCAAATAGAATATAAAGCTATTGCAGGTGGAACTGTCAGGGAAGAATTACTTGATCCTACCATTTTAGGGCAAGGTACTGATTGGCAAAAAGAATTGTTCAGCAATGCAGCAATGCAGAAACACCAGCTTAGTGTTTCAGGTGGTAATAATAATACTACCTACTACATGTCTGGTGAATATTTAAACCAGGAAGGAGTTGCTGAAGGTTCAGGTTTTAAGCGTTATGGTTTCAGAATGAACATGGATAACAAGCCAAGAGAATGGATAAATATTGGAGCAAATCTTAGCTTTAATCAAACTAACGAAAAACTGACAACAAGCCAGGAAAATGTTATTATCCGGTCAATTCAATTGAGCCCTGAAGTGCCGGTAAAAAATTTGAATGGATCGTGGGGTGGTGGTGATCTCACTAATCCCGCACATCAATTTTCACCTGTAAATCCTATCGCCATTTCACAATTAGTTACAAATACCAGTACAAGAAGGCAGTTTTTGGGAGGGTTAAACCTGGGTTTAAATATTGCAAAAGGTCTTGTTGTCAGAACTTCATTTAATACAACATTGGGTTTTGGTGCGACTACCAATTTTATTCCAACTTATTCAATTGGCTGGGCAGTTAACCCTACTGCTACTTTAACTAACGGAACCAGTCAATCAACTTACTGGAACTGGAACCAATTGGCAGAATATACCAAACAAATAAATAAACATACACTTGGTTTAATGGTGAGTCATGAATCTCAGGCTTCATCCTGGAAAAATGTTTCAGGTACAAGATTGGGTTTCCTTACAAATGACATATTTGATCTGAATGCAGGTACATCAACTACTGCTACTAATTCCGGTGGTTCTGATGATTGGGCCATGGAATCTTATTTGGGCAGATTGAATTATAATTATGATAACAGGTATATCCTGACTGCCACTGTACGCAGAGATGGTTCTGTATTTTTTGGCAGCGATAAAAGATGGGGAACATTCCCTTCTGCTTCTGTTGCCTGGCGAGTAAACAAAGAAGAGTTTTTCAATGTTCCACTTATCAGCGATCTGAAATTAAGACTTGAAACTGGTCTTACAGGAAACCAGGGATGGAGTAAATCTGCAATTTATTCTGCGCTAAGTTCAGGTGCAACTCCATGGGGAACCGGCTTTTTAGCTTCAGCGTATAGTAACCCATCATTTCAGTGGGAAGAAACAAGAACTGATAACCTTGGTTTAAATATTGGAATATTGAAGAATAGAATTTCCCTGGAATTTGACTACTATATTAAAAATACAAGCAATCTTATCATGCCAGCCAGCTTACCATGGTATATGGGTACTGCAGGAATTGCTTCTATTCAACCTCCTTTGGTAAATGCAGGTGATTTAAAAACCAAAGGCTGGAGTGTTAGTATCAATACAGTTAATGTAAATAATAAAGATTTCCGTTGGGAGACGAATTTGAATTTTTCACGTTTCAACAGTGTTATTGAAAGTTTGAATTCTGATGCTGCTTTTTTTGAGCGTAGTTCCTGGTGGCTTAACCAGCAAGATCCCTGGACACAAAGATCTGCTATTGGTCTTCAACCCTGGTTGTTCAGAGGTTATATCCAGGATGGAATTTTCCAGTCAGTAGAAGAAATAAATAATAGCGCAGTGCCGGTTGATAACAATGGCGCAAGACGTCCGACACAGGAAAGAGGTGGTATTTGGGTAGGAGATGTAAAGTACAGGGATATAAATGGGGATGGAAAGATAGATGTAAAAGACAAAACGTTTATTGGTAATCCATGGCCTAAATTATTTGGCGGATTTACAAACACCTTTAACTATAAAGGATTTGATCTGAGCATACTTATGACAGCTACATTAGGTAACGATATTTACAATTTTGTTGCATGGGAAAATTCTAATCCGAACAATATCAATCTTGGTCGTAATATGATGATCAGGGCACTTGATTATGCAAAAGTTGCTACTGATGCAAGCGGTAAGGTTTATTTAAGAAACCCGGGAACAAATGTTCCGAGAATTATACCAGGCGCTGATGTAAATGGAACTTATGCCCGTATCACTGACAGGTTTGTAGAAGATGGATCATATCTGAGATTAAAAAATGTTTCTCTTTCCTATAATGTACCTCAATCGTTGATAGCAAAACAAAAAGTAATCAGGGGAATAAGAGCCACTATCGGTGCTCAAAACCTGGCTACAATTACAGGTTATTCGGGCTTTGATCCGGAAGTTGGTGCATATGTAGGCAGAGATGCATCAGCAAGTAATCAGGCTATTGGACTGGATTACGGTCGTTATCCGTTAACACCTATATACACGTTTAGTCTTAATGTAAACTTTTAAAGAATTACAAAATGAAAAAAATATTTAATTTAAAATATCTGATTGGCCTGGCAATACCAATCGCTGTATTTATAGGTTGCAAAAAGGACTTTCTTGAAAAACCACCTTTGGATGCTATTGTAGATGCCAGTTTTTATAAAACTGATCAACAGGTTTTAGCCGGAACTGCATCTTTATACAATAAAGTATGGTTTGATTATAATGATAAAGCATATTATAATCTCGGCGATTTCAGGGCCGGTACTGCATACTCTGCCTGGAATGACAGGGGAAATGTATTGTTTAATACAACTGCAGAGAATGGAGAAAATAATGCTTCATGGAGAGCTTTTTTCAATGTAGTAGCACAATCAAATCTGGCGATAATTAATATTAATAAATATGCTGGTGCCGGTGTTTCTGCAGCAACTAAAAAGATGGCTATTGCTGAAGCCCGATTCATGAGAGCTCTCGCATACCGTTACCTGGTGATGAACTGGGGCGAAGTGCCGGTTATAGAAAACAACCTTGATTATTTGACAGATACAACTTTGAGAAAAAATACTATTCCAAGTATCTGGCGTTTTATTACAAGGGAAATGCGTGCAGTTGTTGAAGATCTTCCTGTAACACCGGTTTTACCCGGAAGGATTACAAAATGGACAGCAGAAGCAATGTTAGCGAGATTTTATCTTACAAGGGCAGGAGTAGAATCGACCGGGCCATCAGCAAGAAAGCAACAATTTCTTGATAGCGCAAAATATTATTCAGAAAGAGTGATAACACAAAGCGGAGCAAAATTGCTGGCAAAATATGAAGATCTGTTTAAGTACAATTATGATAACAATACCGAATCATTATTTTCACTTCAATGGGTATTCTCAGTGTACGGAACGGCTAATAGTATGCCGGCCTATCTGAATTTCAGCAATGATATTGCAAATGGTGATGGTTGGGGAGGAGATAAAAGTGCTACCTGGTGGATGTTGAGCCAATATGATGGCATTAAAGCCTCTGGTGATACGATGCTTAGCGGACGCACATTGGATACAAGGTTAAAAACTACATTTATGCTACCGGGCGCCAGTTACCCGGAGATCACACAGGTATTGAATGTTGGTGGTAACAGTGTAACCCAAAAACTAATTGTTCCAAATACTTCTGGCGATGTGAATTTTGCTTATATCAAAAAATATGTTGTCGGAAAATCTCAGGATGTGGGGGGAGCTGCTCAGCAAAATTATCCAAACGATACATATATGATGCGACTTGCAGAAATGTACCTGATTTATGCTGAAGCAACCATCGGAAATGGAACTTCCACTACAGATGCAAAAGCACTGGAATACTTTAATGCTGTACATACAAGATCGGGTTTACCGGCACATCAACTCACAGACCCTGTTACCAATGCACCTACACCGCTAACTTTTGATATAGTTTTTAAAGAAAGAATGCTGGAGTTTGCTGTGGAGAGTATGGCCTGGTACGATTTTGTTAGTCTGCATTATTATAATCCGCAGAAAGCTTATACTACCCTTAATAACCAAGACAGGGGATTTTTTAATATCAGGACGGATGTATTTCCAAATCCAACTTTATGGACATTTAAGAAAACGACATGGGCTACCACAGAAAGAAGGGTGAATGCAAGCTCAGGTAATTTCAGATTGCCAATTCCTTCTGCTGAAATCAGTTTGGCACCTAATTTAAATAAACCGGCTGTTGAATATCCATAAGCTCATTCAAATCATTGTCTAAAAATTGAAAGTCAAATGAAAACAATAAATAAAATAACCTTGCTGCTGATCATGTCTTTGACAGTGACCGGCATTTTCACTTCCTGTAAAAAGGATGATGCACCTAACGGTGGTGAACCAAGAATTACATACGTCAGGGTCACTAATCCACTTTCTTCCGACTCGCTTTTGGTAGGTGCAGCACAGGGAAAGTTGATAGCAATTATTGGAGAGAACCTTGGTGGGGCAGTAGAAATATGGTTTAATGATCAGCAGGCCAGTTTAAATCCTACATATATAACAAATACAAGCATACTGGTAAATGTGCCTTCACAAATTCCACTTACGATCAATAATAAATTGAGAATTGAATTTAAGAGTGGCAAAACTTTATTGCATAATTTCCAGGTGCAGATCAGCAAACCGACTGTATCCGGTATGCTTAGTGAGCATGTTAATACAGGAGATGTTGCTACCATACGTGGCGATTTCTTTTATGCTCCTTTAACAGTAACATTTACCGGAGGTGTAACCGGTACAGTGGAATCATTAAAAGACAAAGAAATTCTTGTTAGGGTACCGGCCGGTGCATTACCAGGACAAATCACAGTTAAAACAAATTTCGGGGAAACCAAATCCAATTTCTGGTTTAGAGATAACAGGAATATGTTTATTACCAGCGATCCTTATGAAGGATGGTGGAATTCGTCTTATGTAGTTACCAATCCCGGACCAAATGATCCGCCAAAAATTAATGGCAATTATCTCAGGTACAGAAAATTTACAGGAGCATGGAGCTGGAATGAATTGGCCGGTGGCCCTGCATCTGCAATGCCCAATCACAGCAAAAATGTACCGGATGCTGCAATATTAAAACCGGATGACTATAATCTGAAATTTGAGATCAATACAGTGAAGCCATATAATGCCAGTATCATCAGAATTAATGTGGCCCTGAATTCAGAAGACAATAATGCTTATCAGTGGCAGCCACCTTATGATTCAAAAGGACAATGGCGGACAGTGATCATTCCATTTGAAAATGTAGTTGCCAGTTATGCAGTGAAACCTGTAATAAATCCAAATGGTTACTGGACACGTCTGTTGATCCAGGGACCCGGCGATCTGGATGCAGATATTTGTTTCGATAATTTCCGGCTTGTTCCAAAAGTTATTAAATAAAACATTCCTTAAAGTATTATACCACAAACAATGACTAAAAAAATTAATACTCCCCTGATATTGTTATTATCATTTGTAATAACAATGGGAATGCTGGCTTCTTGCGAAAAAAATAAAGAGGAAGTTAATTCCGGCAAAGTAGAATTGTTAAGTTTTGGCCCTACAGGTGCAAGACACGGAGACACTTTACGTTTTTTTGGAGGAAACCTGAATAAGGTAACAGCTATAAAATTTACAGGAGGTGCCGGTGCTACTGTTGAACAAAAAGATTTCAAGCAACAAACATCAGAACTCATCCTGCTGATTGTGCCCCAGGCAGCAGAAAAAGGTTTTGTTACGTTGACTACACCAGACGGAGATATAGTAACTAAAACACAGTTTAACTTAAGAGTAAAAACTGAAGTAACTACGATAACAGCACAGGCAAGGCCCGGAGCAAATATTACTATCACGGGAAATTATCTTAACTGGGTTACCAAAGTAACTTTTGCTACTGATAAATCCGTTCTGACCTTTGTCAGTAAAACGATCAATCAATTAGTGGTAACGGTGCCTGCTGACGCTAAAACCGGTCCATTGATCCTTACATACAGCGGTACAGATTCTGCAGAATTACAAACAACTGATACATTAAAAGTTTTGTTACCGGTTGCTACTTCCTTTGCACCGAATCCAATTAAACACCAGACTAACCTTACAATAACTGGTACTGATCTTGATTTAACCAGAAAAATATTTTTTACCGGAGTAACTACAGCTGTTACAACTTTTGTTAGTCAGTCCGCTACACAATTAGTGGTTAGTGTTCCCGGGGCTACAAGGAAAGGAAGAATAACTTTAGAAGCAGCGTCAGGAGTACAAACGGTTTCAAGTGCAGAATTAGATGTGTTATTGCCAGCGATAACTAATATAACTCCTAACCCGGTTGATCCGGGAGCAAACGTTACCATAACAGGAACAAATCTTGATATAGTAGCTTCAATTACTTTTAATAATGCTGCTGCTGTATCAACATTTATAAGCCAGTCACCAACGCAAATAGTAGTGAAAGTTCCTGGTCCGGGAGTTGCAACCGGGTTAGTAACCCTGAATGTATTGAACTCTACGCTTACAGTACAATCATCAACTCCTTTGCAAATAACAGGTGCGGCTCCTCCTCCTGCAATTGCATTCCCAATTTTTAATGATGCGGTTACTTCAAACTGGAATGGCTGGATTGGTGGTGGTTGGGGAGGAACATCAGACAGAAATAATGCTACTCCTGTAAGAGAAGGAACAAAATCTGTAAGAATTAATTATGTAGGAGGATGGGGTTCTCCATTCCAATTAGGGGGTGCAAATATTAATACATCTGCTTATACCATGTTTAAAATTTCTGTTTATGCACCTGCAGGTACCGGAGGTAAAAGAATTAATATAGGAATAAATGGTGGAGATAAATATACGATAACCCTGGATGAAGGCAAATGGACAGACTATGCAATTCCACTTTCAAACCTTTTGGGTGGAGCTAATCTGAATGAGATTTGGGTAAAAGAATATAATGGGTCAGGTGGATTTACAATTTATATCGATGCGTTGGGATTAAACTGATCCGGGTTGAATAAGTTAATATAAAAATATTTGAAACTCTGTTTACCTGATTTAGATGTTAAACAGAGTTTTTTTTATAATGGCATTTCAAATTTTCTTCATGAAAAAACTGGTTTTATTTTTTTTGGCGACACTTTGTTTTCTGGTAACAAAAAATACAGTTACTGCAAAGGCAAATGCTGAAATCAATAATCCGGCAGATAAAAATGCAACAAAAGAAACAAAAGCTTTATATGCCAATCTGAAAAAGCAGTTGAATCAGGGAATCATGTTTGGTCATCAGGATGCACTTGCTTATGGTGTTGACTGGAAATATGAAGCCGGTAGAAGTGATATTAAAGATGTAACCGGTGATTATCCCGCAGTATATGGATGGGAATTGGGCCACCTGGAAATAGATAAAAAAGAAAATCTTGACAACGTTCCTTTTGACAAGATGCAGCAATTCATCAGGCAGGGATATGAAAGAGGCGGAGTCATTACAATCAGCTGGCATCTAAATAATCCTTTAACTGGTAAATCAGCCTGGGATCCGGAAGAAGGAACTGTTGCTTCCATTTTACCCGGTGGAGAAAAACATGATCTTTTTAAAAACTGGCTGGATAAAGTTGCTGTTTTTTTTAATGGACTAAAAGGAAAGGATGGCGAATTCATTCCGGTTATTTTCCGGCCCTTTCATGAACTAAATGGAAATTGGTTTTGGTGGGGAGGTAAACATTGTTCGGATGATGAATTTAAAAAACTTTGGAAGTTTACTGTTAAATATCTGAGAGATCAGAAAAATATTCATCATCTTTTATATGCATACAATACAGATCGTTTTTCTACCCGGAAAGAATATCTGGCAAAATATCCCGGAGATGAATGGGTGGATGTGATTGGTTTCGATATTTACCAGCGAAACACTCCAAAAGAAAAATTTATTCAGGAACTGCAGAGTATGTTTTCAATACTTGGTTCAATCGCAACTGAACATCATAAGATTCCGGCGCTTACTGAATTTGGTGGCAATTTATCCGACAGCAGCTGGTGGACAGGAACTTTTTTAAATGCATTGGGAGAACACAGAATTTCTTTTATTCTTGGTTGGCGGAATGCAGGAATGAAACCGGGTGGTCAATTTGAGTATTATGTTCCATATAAGGGACATTCAACAGCAGTGGATTTTTTAAAATTTTATAATTCCGGAAAAATTTTATTTGAAAAGCAAGTAGCATCAAATAAACTCTATCAATAAGGATTTAGTAAATCAAGCATAAGCAGCAATGGTTGCGGGTTGATTCTTCAACCTGCAACCTCTTTTAAAAAGAAACCGGATTATTAAAAAGCACAATACGATTGCCTGATGAAATTGACTTTAGTAGATATAAGCATGGTTATTCTGTACCTGGCTACCATGGTAACTATTGGTTGGGTATTGCGCAAAAAAGCCAGGCAGAATAAAGTACAATACCTGATGGGAGGAAAAAAACTTCCCTGGTATATGTTGGGTTTAAGTGATGCCTCTGATATGTTTGATATCAGTGGTACCATGTGGATGGTAGCACTTTGTTTTGTTTATGGATTAAAAAGTATCTGGATCCCTTTTCTCTGGCCTGTATTTAACCAGGTGTTTAATATGATGTATTTGTCAAAATGGCTGCGCCGCTCAAATGCAAATACAGGTGCTGAATGGCTATCAACAAGATTTGGTTTAAAAGGAATGGGTGTAAAAGGTTCACACAATATTGTTGTGGCTTTTGCCCTGATAGGTTGCCTTGGTTTCCTTGCTTATGGATTTATCGGTTTGGGAAAATTCATAGAAATATTTGTTCCCTGGGATATTGTACAACCTTACATTCCAATCAGCATTGCGCCGGAATATGTTGCCCATTTCTATGGCATCATCTTCACACTCTTTACCATGTTTTATTCTATACTGGGAGGCATGCAAAGTATAGTATTGGGAGATCTTATTAAATACAGCATCATGACGGTAGCCTGCATTGCCATTGCAGTCATTGCGATGATTCACCTGAATGGAAATACATTGAATGTGCCCGATGGTTGGGCCAATCCTTTTTTTGGTTGGAACCTCAACCTTGATTGGACAAATATTGTCAATGACGCCAACACTAAGATCAAAGATGACGGCTATAGTTTGTTCGGTATTTTTTTTATGATGATGATGTTTAAAGGTGTATTTGCAGCAGGAGCAGGGCCTGCACCAAATTATGATATGCAAAAAATCTTATCAACCAAATCACCAAAGGAAGCTTCTAAAATGACGGGCTTTGTTTCAGTTGTTCTGTTACCTGTTCGCTATTTCATGATCATCGGACTTACTGTGCTCGGTTTATTATTTTATGATCAGCTAAACCTGAGCAATGGTTTGGGTGGAACAGATTTTGAAAGAGTTTTACCGGCTGCTATAAATACTTTTCTGCCGGTAGGAATTCTTGGCCTGGTACTTACCGGACTCCTCGGTGCTTTTATGGGCACTTTTTCCGGGACATTAAACGCCGCCCAGGCCTATATTGTAAACGATATTTATTTAAAATATATAAATCCCAATGCTACAACAAGGAAAACAATCCTGATGAATTATTTATCCGGAGTAGTTGTAGTAGCAGTTGGGATAATCCTGGGATTTTTTGCAAAAGATGTGAACAGTATCCTGCAATGGATTGTATCAGGATTGTACGGAGGATATATTGCAGCCAATGTATTGAAATGGTATTGGTGGAGATTTAATGCCAACGGATTTTATTATGGCATGCTCACCGGTATAGCAGGAGCACTTATTTTTTCAAGATTTTTTTCAGGAGTGGAATTTCTCTATTATTTCCCGGTATTATTTCTTTTATCAATTGCCGGTTGCCTGATCGGAACATATACTGCAGCTCCGACTGATCAGGAAACGCTTAAGAAATTTTACAGCACAGTAAGACCATGGGGTTTCTGGAAACCGGTTCATGCAATGGTGATTGCTGAAAAACCTTCCTTCCTACCGAACAAAAGATTTAAACTTGATATGTTCAATGTGGTATTGGGCATCATTGCACAATGTTGCCTCACTATTTTACCGATGTATATAGTCCTGTGGATGAAATTACCATTGTTGATTACAATCCTCATTCTAGTGTTCATTATTTTAATATTGAAAAAAACATGGTGGAATATACTGGAAGATTGATCATTAAAAAATTAATTATATGCATACTAAGTTTTTTAATCGTTTGGAAAAAATTGAAAAGGATTACCAGCAACTGCTTCAAAAATCCAACACGAAAATCGAAATTGGAAACGGCATAATTGATCGTTATAAAAATCCCATTCTATCAGCAGCTCATACACCATTGTTCTGGCGATATGATCTGAACCCGGATTCAAACCCCTACCTGCTCGAACGGATTGGGATCAATGCAGTTTTCAATGCCGGGGCTATCAAATGGAAAAATAAATACCTGGTTGTACCCAGGGTAGAGGCTTCAGACCGTAAATCTTTTTTTGCTATAGCCGAAAGCGACAATGGAATTGACAATTTTAAATTCTGGGATCATCCGGTTATCATGCCTGAAACAGCAGATCCGGATACCAATATTTATGATATGCGTTTGGTGCAGCATGAAGACGGATGGATCTACGGATTGTTCTGTACCGAAAGGCGTGACCCCAATGCTCCGGAAGCAAACCAGACTGCGGCAATTGCCCAGTGCGGAATTGCCAGAACAAAAGATTTGATCAGTTGGGAAAGATTAAATGATCTTGTATCTACATCTGCACAGCAGCGAAATGTAGTGTTGCATCCGGAATTTGTTAAAGGGAGATATGCTTTTTATACCCGTCCGCAGGATGGATTTATAGAGGCTGGTAAAGGGGGAGGCATCGGGTTTGGTTTAAGTGATTGTATGGAAGATGCCAAAATTGAAAATGAAACTGTGATTGATCCAAAAGTATATCACACTGTTTCAGAATTGAAAAACGGGGTGGGACCTGCACCAATAAAAACTTCAGAGGGATGGCTTCATCTGGCACATGGTGTGAGAAGTACAGCCGCAGGACTTCGTTATGTTTTGTATTTGGTTATGACGAGTCTGGATGATATTACGAAAATAATTTATAAACCAGCTGGTTATCTGATGGCGCCGGAAGGGGAAGAAAGAGTAGGTGATGTTTCCAATGTATTATTCAGTAACGGCTGGATTAAAGATAATGATGGAACTGTTTTCATTTATTATGCTTCTTCCGACACCCGTTTGCATGTGGCTACCAGTTCTGTTGAGAAACTGGTGGACTATGTAAAACATACCGCTCCTGATGGATATACTGCAGCGGCAACCCGGAAAAATCTTACAAACCTTATACAAAAAAATCTTTCAGAGAATATGGTCAACTCAGTTAATGCCAATGACACTAATAGAAGAAAATAAAAAGAAAGTTTTTGAAATGAACAGAACCCGGAGTTTACATCAATATAAATCTGAATTAAGCGGGGAGTTGATATCTGTTCTTCAGTGGTGGATGAATCACACAATAGATAATGGGCTGGGAGGATTTTATGGTTCCGTTGATAATAATAATAATCCACTTAAATCTGCACCCAGGGGAGTTGTATTAAACAGCAGGATTCTCTGGACTTTTTCAGCAGGTTTTCTTTATTCAAATCACCCGGATTATTTAAAGATAGCACAAAGGGCTTTTCAATATATTATCCGGCATTTTACCGATCAGGAATCAGGCGGAGTATATTGGTCCGTTGATCAACATGGAAAATTACTGGATGGCAAAAAACAAATTTATGGTCTTGCATTCTGTATTTACGGAATGTCCGAATATTATAAAGCTACTCAGGACGAAAAAGCCTTGGACTTTTCAAAAGAACTTTATGCGTTAATTGAAAAATACAGCCGGGATAAAAAAACCGGCGGATACCTTGAAGCTTTTACAAGAGACTGGAAACCCATCAGCGATCTGCGCCTGAGTGAAAAAGATAACAACGAAAAAATAACAGCCAATACGCACCTGCATGTTGTGGAAGCCTATGCCAATTTATACCAGGTTTGGCCGGATGTGGAATTGGGAAATTGTATTGAAGCTCTTTTAAAAATTTTTGCTGATCATTTCATTCGTCGGGATAATTATCATTTGAATTTATTCATGGACGAAAACTGGGTTGTTCGTTCCTCACTGGTTTCTTACGGACATGATATTGAAGCGGCCTGGCTTTTATTGCGATGTGCAGAAATTTTGGGTAATGAAGAATATATAAAAGTGTACAGGGAGTTGGCGATTAAAATGACCGATGCTGCTTCTGAAGCATTGGATACTGATGGCGGATTGTGGTACGAATATGAAGCGGAAAAAGATCTTTGGATAAAAGAAAAACATTCCTGGCCGCAGGCCGAAGCCATGATCGGGTTTATGAATGTATGGCAGATTTCAGGGGAAGAAAAATATCTTCAGCATTCTTTGAATAGCTGGGAATTTATAAAGAGCTCAATAAAGGATACTGATAACGGAGAATGGTTTTGGGGCGTGGATGATAATAATAAGGTTATGGAAAATAAAGAGAAAGCTGGATTCTGGAAATGTCCTTATCACAGTACCAGGGCCTTCCTGGAAATTATAAACCGGATTGAGCAACAATCTATTTAAAGGGGGAATTTAATTTGAAACATTTTTTAAGAACAATATGTGTATTCGCAATAATTAATTTTCCTGTAATCCTATTTGCACAGGCGCCATCAAATATTGTGGCTGCACCTATAGCAACATCTATTATAAGATTGGATAAGTTTGAACTCAATGTGACACTGACAGCAGGTTATGCAAATCCTTATGATTATGATGATATAACTATCCGTTGCGAGTTTACTTCACCAACGGGTAAAAAAGAAACAGTAGATGCTTTCTTCATGCAGGACTATTCGTTGAATACTTCCAATGGTACCATCTCTGCTGTTGGATCAGGAAGTTTTAAAATACGCTATGCTCCCGGCGAAACAGGAAGCTGGCAATATGTGGTTACTGCTACAAATAGTTTGGGAACCGCATCCACAACCGCCCAGAATTTTCAATGCACCGGATCAGGTGCCAAAGGATTTATCAGGAAAAACACAACCAACTATTTAGCTTTCGATAATAATGAACAATATATACCGGTTGGTCAGAACCAGGCATGGCATCAAAGCAATTTTTATCTTGATTACAAAAACTGGCTGCAAAAACTGAGTGATAATAAAGCGAACATCATCCGCATCTGGCAGGCGGTGTGGGGTTTTGGTATTGAATGGAAGAATGGCGTGAATGGTTACAGTGGTTTAAAAAAATACAAACAAAGCAGTGCATATTATACAGATTGGTTGCTGGATGAAGCTAAAAATAAGAATGTGTACATTATGTTTTGCATCAATCATCATGGCATGGTTTCCTCCAATGTAAATCCTAACTGGCCGGAAAGTCCTTACAATGCTGTGAACGGTGGTCCCTGCACAAATACCTGGGATTTCTTTACCAACGCAACGGCAAAAAGTTTACACAAAAACAGGCTTCGTTACATTGTTGCAAGATGGGGTTATTCGCAGAGTATCATGAGCTGGGAATTGTTTAACGAAGTAGATTGGACGGATAATTTCAATACCTATAAGAACAATGTAAAAGACTGGCATATTGAAATGGCTGACTATTTAAAATCACTGGATGTGAACAAACATCTTGTCAGCACCAGTTATGCCAATAATGCTTTTGATCCCAATACATGGAACAGCAGTTCTATGGATTTTACACAAACACATAATTATATCGGTTCACCCAACCTGGAGAATGCACTGGCCGGTGCCTGTGCAGATTATTTAACGCAATACAATAAACCAACAATAAATGGTGAATTTGGAATTGATCCGGGCAATTCATCTTTATCTACAATAGATCCCAACGGCATTCATATTCATAACAGCATCTGGGCAACGGCATTCAGCGGTGCAATGGGTGCAGGTATGAGCTGGTGGTGGGATTCTTATATTGAACCAAGAAATCTTTATACTCATTATAAGCCACTAAGTGAATTCATAGCTACTCTTTCACTCAAAGCCGACAATTATAAAAAAGTGACTGCCTCTGTTTCTGGCGGCGGAACTGCTGATCTGACTTTAACTCCGGGTATTGGTTTTGCTACAGCCGGGGCATCTGCATTTACAATAGATGCAAGTGGCGGAATTACTCCCTCTGCCGCTCAACTTTCAAATTATTTATTTGGAAATAGTTATAACACACAATATCGCAGCCCGCCTGTTTTTACAGTTAATTATTCAATAGCAGGTCAGTTTAAAGTTGTAACCGGGGCAAGTAATGGTACTAGCCCTAAAATAAATATTTATCTGGATAATGTTTTAATACTTGATCAAAGCGCATCTGTGAATACAACTTACACTATCAATGTGCCTGCAGGTGCCCATACAATAAAAGTGGATAATCTGGGCACAGACTGGATCAGTATTTCCAATTATACATTTACCAATATCGGATCTGCTTTGAATACATATGTTTTGAAAAGTGCCGATTCAAAAAAAGCTGCAGGTTGGGTACATAATAAAAAATATAACTGGCAATATGTAAAAGATGTCGGCACCCCATCATCAGTTATTGGCGCTTCAGTTATTATTCCCGGCATGGAAAACGGATCTTATATAGTGCAGCTCACTAATTGTATTACCGGCGCCAGTGCCGGCACAGTAAATGCAACAGCTACCGGTGGAAACCTGGTTGTTGCTTTGCCAACTGTTGCATGGGATCTTGCTATTGCTGCAACATGGGGAGGGGTAACTGCAGTTTCAAATCTTATTACAGCTACTGGTGTAAAAATTTTTCCGAACCCGGTTGTATACGGAAAACTTAATCTTAGCTATCAGCTAACCAAACCATCAATGGTTAATATAGATATCGTAAATATAAAAGGAAGTAAAGTAGGAGTGGTTTTTTCAGGTATACAACTGGCAGGATTTAAAAATGTAGAATGGGATAAAAGAGATGGGATTATTCCTGCGGGTGTGTACCTGTTGCGCTTTGCAATTAAACAGGAAATATTTACACAAAAAATAATTATTTACTAAAACGAAGAGAATATCAATCTGAAAATAATGAATCGGTATATTATCAATGGACCATGTACATTTAAATTGTAAAGGGATTATTAATTCTGTTAAAAAATAAAGGTTAATAAAGCTTATAAGTTGAAAAATTTCCAGCCATATGTCATTTCAATCATGCTGATATTATCAGCCTGTTCTTCTGAAAAAAAGAAAACAGGTTTTTATTTTAGTAACCTCAGTGCATCTCAAACCGGAATTGATTTTGTAAATACGATTACCGAATCAGATTCACTCAATTTGTTTGTGCATGAATATATATACCAGGGAGCTGGTGTTGGCATAGGTGATTTTAATAACGATGGTTTACAGGATATATTTTTTTCAGCCAATCAGCAAAGTTCAAAATTATATCTCAATAAAGGGGATATGCAGTTTGAGGATATTACTTCAAAAGTCGGATTGCAAACACAAGGCTGGTGTACTGGTATAAGCATTGTCGACATTAACCAGGACGGTTGGCAGGATATTTATATTTGTGTTTCCGGTTTAGTTGAACCTGCACAAAGAAAAAATCTGTTATTTATAAACCAGCATGATCTTACGTTTAAAGAACAGGCCGGAGAGTATGGTTTAGCGGATACATCCTATTCTACACAGGCTGCTTTTTTTGATTATGATATGGATGGGGATCTTGATATGTTTTTGGAGAACCTGCTTTTGAAAGGAGCAACCCGAAATACAATCATTCCAATTATGAAGGAAGGAACTTCTCCAATGGCTGATAAACTATTTAGGAATGAAGGTACACCGGTGGGCATGGATCACCCGGTATATAAAAATGTAACAGCAGACGCCGGCATTTTTGACAATGCATATGGATTGGGTTTGTCAATAAGCGATATCAATGGCGATTCCTATCCCGATATTTATATTACCAACGATTACCTGAGCAATGATCAGTTGTGGCTCAATAATAAGAACGGAACATTTACCAATTGCATATCAACTGCATTTCGTCATCAGAGTTATTCCAGTATGGGTGCAGATGTTGCCGACTTTAATAATGACGGGCTGACGGATATTGCTTCGCTTGATATGCAGCCTGAAACCAATGAACGTAAGAAAATGATGTTTTCTTTTCTCAGCGATTTGCGATATAAGCTGGAAAGAGAAGCAGGCTATGAACCGGAATTCATGCGGAATATGCTACACCTGAATAACGGTACCCGGAACATTCAACAAAGAAATGAACCATTCTTCAGTGAGGTAGGTCAATTGGCAGGAATATCAGAAACGGATTGGAGCTGGAGTGTGTTGATGGCAGATTTTGATAACGATGGCTGGAAGGATATGCATATTACCAATGGCATGGGGAGAGATCTTATAAATGCAGATTTTATACAATACAGAAAAGATCCGGGATATATAGCAAGTGAAACCGATGACAGAACACAGATCATTATGCTGATGTCAAAACTGGAATCTCTTGGATCAGTTGCTTTACAAAATTATTTTTACCGGAATAAGGGGAGACTTTCAAACGGGAAGGCTAGTTTGACTTTTGAAGATTATTCTAAGCAGGCTGGCATCACGGAGAAAACATTATCCAACGGAGCTGCCTGGGCTGATCTGGATAATGACGGAGATCTGGACCTGGTGATTAATAATATTAACAGCAAGGCAACCATCCTGCAAAACGAATTAAATTCAAAAGGAAAATCAAACCCTGATCATCATTTTATCAGTTTGGAATTAATGGGAGATTTACTAAACAGGAAAGGGTTTGGTGCCAAAGTGAATTTTTATTCTGCAGGAGGCAACCAGTTTTTTGAACAGTATCCAGTGCGGGGTTATTTGTCCAGCGTGGATCAGCGCATTCATATTGGTTTTGGAAATCAGGTACCTGATTCGATTGTGATCACCTGGCCGGATAATATGCAGCAGACAATTGCAAAACCTGCTATTGACACATTTCTTATTGTAAATAAAAAAGATGCAACTAGTGCAAATAATAAGGTTGATGAAAATTCAGAAGCATTGTTCGGGGATATTTCATCATTGGTAAATCTTCCATTTCAACATAGCGAATCTTCTTTTTTTGATTATGGAATTCAATCGCTCTTGCCACAAAAATTTTCTCAGGAAGGGCCTTTCATCAGTACCGGTGATATAAATGGAGATGGACTGGAAGATTTTTTTGTTGGCGGAGCTTACAGGCAATCCGGAAAAATATTTTTACAACAGGCCAATGGAAGTTTTACAGGCAAAGATCTTTTGACCGGGGAAAAGATGGAAGAAGATATGCAATCTCTCTTGTTTGATGCAGATGGCGATAAAGACCTTGATTTATTGATTGTAAGTGGTAGCAGTCAGTTTGATCCGCGTTCGCCACATTTCAAACCCCGTTTATTTCTAAATGATGGTAAAGGAAATTTTTCACAGGATATAACAGCGTTGCCTCAACATGTTTCTTCGGTTTCAAAATGTATTGCCGGTGCAGATATAGATGGCGATGGGGATATAGATATTTTTATCGGGGGTCGTGTTCTGATCGGGATGTATCCCAATGCACCGCGAAGTTATTTGCTGCGCAATGACAAGGGTAAGTTTACCGACATCACTCCACCTGATTTGGAATATCCAGGTTTATTAAATGCTGCTGTTTGGGCGGATTTAGATAATGATAAAATTCCTGAACTAATTCTTGCAGGTGAATGGATGCCTGTCGGGATTTTTAAGAATGTAGCTACAACTTTAACTGAAATCACAGAAGCCAGCGGAACAAATAATTTCAAAGGTTTTTGGCGAAGCCTTGCAGCAGCGGATATAGATAATGATGGCGATATTGATCTGGTTGCAGGAAACCTGGGAAGAAATAATCCTTTCAGAATAAGTCAGCAACAACCTGCAAAATTAATTGCACTGGATGTTGATGGCAATGGATTTCCCAAACCTATTTTTTGTTATTACATCCGAAATAATCAATCTGTGTATGAAGAAAATATCGGAATCAGCAGGCAGCAATGGGCCACACAAAGTCCGGGGATCAAAAATAAATTTAACAACAACCAATCATATGCTTCTGCTTCTTTGAACCAGGTTATTTCAGCAGAAGAAATGAAACGGGCCACTGTTTTAATTTGTAATGAGGACAGAAGCGGATTTTTTGAAAACGACGGAAAGGGAAATTTCACATTTCATCCTTTTGAAATAAATGCCCAGATGGCACCCGTTAATACTATTCAGGTTATGGATATTGATAAGGATGGCATAAAAGATATTTTACTGGCAGGAAATGAATATGAATATAATGTAACTGTTGGAAGAATGGATGCTTCCTATGGACTATGGATGAAAGGCGATGGTAAAACGTTTTCATCAGTTGCACCGGTTAAAAGCGGGTTGATCCTGGAAGGAGATATCAGGGATATGAAATTTATACAAAATAAAAAATGGGGAAGGTTGCTGCTGGTTGCAAGAAATAATAATTCACTTCAAATCTTCCAGGTCAAATAAAATTTAAAATGAACAAACAACTTTATCTTATTTTCTTTTCATTGATATTGATTTCTGCCTGTGTGCAGGCAAAGCATATACAGAAAACAGAAAAGGATAAAGGGTCAATTAGTTTTTTTGAGGCCGATCATCCCTTTATTCAATATACAGGAAGAATTGATTTTACAAATCCAAAGCTTCCCCGTTTCTGGCAACCGGGTGTTTATATCACGGCAAAATTTTCAGGAACTTATTGTGACATCATTCTCCAGGATGAAGTTTTATGGGGCAAAAATCAGAATTACCTGGAAGTTGTTATCGATGGAAAAGCTACACGGCTTCAAACAAAAGGGAAAAGAGATACCATCCGGCTTGCGAGCAATCTTTCAGCAGGCTCACATACCATTTCTATTTATAAAAATACAGAAGCCAATATCGGGTACCTGGAGTTTGTTGGTTTGCGATGTGAAAAATTATTGTCTCCGGATCCAAAAGCAAGCAGGAAAATGGAATTCATTGGGAATTCCATTACCTGTGGTACAGGAAGTGATCAATCTGTTATTCCCTGCGGAAAAGGAGTCTGGCAGGATCAGCACAATACGTATTTAAGTTATGGTGCTATAACTGCAAGAGAGTTGAATGCACAATTTCATTTATCTGCAGTATCCGGTATTGGCCTGATGCGGAGCTGTTGCAATATGAATATTCTGATGCCACAGGTGTTTGATAAGATCAGTATGCGGAATGATACGATCAACTGGGATTTTAAAAAATATCAGCCGGATATTGTCACCATTTGCCTGGGGCAGAATGATGGCAAACAGGATTCAACAGCTTTTACAGAAAATTATATTGCATTTATAAAAAGGCTGAGAGGATATTATCCTAATGCAAAGATCATTTGTCTGAGCAGCCCGATGGGGAATGAAGCTTTAACTGACTTTATGAAAAAGATATTGCCGGTTGTAGTAGCGAAAACCAATAAAACCGGTGACAGGAATATAACCAGCTATATTTTTTCAAAGCAATATAGAAATGGGTGTGACAGTCATCCGGATCTTCAGGAACATCAGCAGATCGCTGAAGAATTGACAGCCTTTATTCGGGAAAAAATGAATTGGTAATGCTAACGATTGTAGCGTTAAAAAATAAAAGGAACTTAGAAAAAACATAAAAATGTACACTCCTTCAACAGAAAGATACAGCAAGATGCTTTATAACCGATGCGGTAAAAGTGGCATCCGGTTACCTGCTATTTCCCTGGGGTTATGGCACAATTTCGGTTCGGTGGATGATTTTGATAATGGTCGCAAAATAATCCGGCACGCATTTGACAAGGGCATCACTCATTTTGATCTGGCCAATAATTATGGACCCGCCCCCGGTACTGCAGAAGAAAATTTTGGTAAAATTCTGAAGCAGGATTTTACAGGTAACCTGCGCGATGAATTAATCATTTCAACCAAGGCTGGTTATTTAATGTGGCCCGGGCCCTATGGTGAATGGGGTTCACGGAAATATTTATTATCGAGTCTTGACCAGAGCCTGAAAAGAATGCAGTTGGATTATGTTGATATTTTTTATTCTCATCGTCCTGATCCGGATACACCACTGGAGGAAACCATGATGGCTTTGGATATGACAGTAAGAAGCGGAAAGGCTCTGTATGCAGGCATTTCAAATTATAAAAGGAAAGAAGCAAAAAAAGCAATTGATATTTTAAAAAAAACTGGGAACTCCCTGTCTGATTCATCAGCCCAAATATTCCATGTTTGAAAGATGGGTAGAAGGAGGTTTGTTGGATGTGTTGGAAGAAGAAGGTGTGGGATGCATTCCGTTTTCGCCATTGGCACAAGGCATGTTAACAGATAAATATTTAAGAGGTATTCCTGAAGATTCAAGAGCGGCTAAATCGCATGGGTTTTTAAAAACATCAGATATAACTGAAAAAAGACTGACTCAGATCCATTCGCTGAATGAAATAGCAAAACAAAGAAATCAGTCATTGGCACAAATGGCATTGGCCTGGTTGCTGAAAGATAATAGAGTTACATCTGTGCTGATTGGTGCCAGTTCAGTAGCTCAGCTGGATGATAATCTTGCCTGCCTGGATAACCTTGAATTTTCAAAAAAGGAATTGAATAGAATTGAAGAAATATTGAGAAAATAATTTTTAAAGATTATAAAAACTAAAATATGCAAACCAGGAGAAAATTTTTGTTCCGGACCGGTACTTTAGCTCTGGGATCAGTGTTTTTAAAATCCTGTACATCAGCTTCAGGAAAAATTGAAAATATCGGAGTACAGCTATATACTTTTAGAAAAGAAATGCAGGCCGATGCAAAAGGCACTTTGAAAAAAGTGGCAGATCTTGGATTTAAGCAAATTGAATCTGCAAGAAGTGAAAAGGGACATTACTATGGACTTTCTCCAAAAGAAATGAAACAGGCATGTACTGATCTTGGAATGACTTTGCGCAGCGGCCATGCACATATCGATGATCAGTGGAACAAGACACTGGAAGAAGCTGCAGAAAGCGGACAGGAATACCTGATCTGTTCTACCATGCCTACAGAAGGACAAACTGTGGATAATTATAAAACGGTTGCAGAAGCTTTTAATAAAGCAGGTGAAGATTGCAAAAAGCTGGGAATAAAATTCGGTTATCACAATCATGAATATGAATTCGAGTCTGAGAATGGACAGGTATTATATAATGTATTACTTGATAACACAGAGGCTGATCTTGTGCATATGGAATTAGATCTGGGTTGGGTTATTGTGGGAGGTAAGGATCCGCTGGATTATTTTTCAAAATACCCCGGGCGTTTTCCTTTATGGCATTTAAAAGATATGGACTTGGCAAAAAAACACAGTGTGGAATTTGGCAAAGGGCAGTTGGATATTCTGGCTATGTTGAAAAACAAAGAACAGTCCGGAATGAAATTCATGTTTGTAGAACAGGAAGAATATGCCAGTACGCCATTTGAAAGTATGCAATATAATATGGATTACCTGGGTAATCTGAAACTTTGATTTATTTTTTATTAGAACTAGTTTAAATAAAGTACAATGAACAGACGCCATGCCATTAGGAATGTTATTTATATATCTGTAGGAGTTGCTTTGCTTCCGGCATGTATGCAACAGGATAAAAGTGCTGTTGTATTAAAAAATATTTCAGTCAGCGGTTCACAGGAAGAGATGCTGGCTGCTTTAGCTGAATCTATTTTACCCAAAACAGAAAATTTTATTGGAGCCAATGACCTGAAGGCACATGAATTTGTTTTGGTCATGGTGGATGATTGCAGCAGTCCGGAAGACCAGGAGAAATTCACGAAAGGACTGAAAGCTTTTGATAAATTAAGCCACGACAAATTTGGACAGATCTATAAGAGTTTCACACCCGAACAAAAAAAAGAATTCTTATCTGCTGTTGAAACCAAAAAAGATATACCTGAAGAAGCCCTTCAGTTTTACAGGACAGTAAAAAAATATACTGTTCAATGTTTTACCTCAAGCAAAGAGTATATGCTGGATATAAGAAAATGGAAAATGATCCCTGGAAGTAATTTTAAAGGATGCGTAAAAATTTCTTAACTAATCAAAAAAAGGACAATGCCGGATAAAAATACATTTGATGCGATCGTAATAGGAAGTGGTATGAGTGGTGGCTGGGCGGCAAAGGAATTTTGTGAGAAAGGATTGAAAACTCTTTTACTTGAAAGAGGCCGTGATGTCAAACACCTGAAAGATTATCCCACAACGAATATGATGCCCTGGGAATTTAAACACCGCGGACAGATCCCCTATGCCATACAAAAAGAAAACCCGGTGATTAGCAGGTGCTATGCATTCAAAGAAGATGCCATGCATTTTTTTGTAAAAGATACGGAGCATCCCTACTCGCAGGAAAAACCATTTGACTGGATACGTGGTTACCAGGTAGGTGGAAAAAGTATCATGTGGGCAAGGCAGACACAACGCTGGAGTGAATTTGATTTTGAAGGACCTGCCCGTGACGGATTTGCTGTTGACTGGCCAATCCGCTATAAAGATCTGGCGCCCTGGTATAGTTATGTAGAAAAATTTGCAGGCATCAGTGGTAATAAAGATGGAATTGATACTTTGCCAGACGGCGAATTTTTACCTGCATGGGATCTGACCTGTGTGGAGAATCATTTTAAGGACGTTATTTCAAAATCATATAAGGACCGGCATGTTGTATATGCCCGTTGTGCTCATATTACGAAGCCGGAACCTATACACCTGGAACAGGGAAGGGCACAATGCCAGGCAAGAAATTTATGTCAGCGGGGTTGTCCATTTGGTGGTTATTTCAGTGCAAACTCTACCACTATTCCCTGGGCAAAGAGAACAGGTAACCTGACCATGAGGACACATGCTATTGTTCATTCTATAATTTATGATGAGCAAAAGGGGAAAGCAACCGGAGTAAGGATCATTGATGCCAATACAAAACAGGCAACAGAATATTTCGCCCCGGTTATTTTTGTAAATGCAGGTGCGGTGAATACAAATTTGATTTTACTGAATTCTGTTTCCAATCGTTTTCCAAACGGATTGGGAAATGATAACGGATTAATGGGAAAATATTTTGCGTTCCATAATTACCGTGCAAGAATTACAGCGAAGTATGAAGGCATGATGGATTCAAAAACAGAAGGTGCCCGTGCAACCGGAGCTTATGTGCCGCGTTTCCGAAATGTCTATAAGCAGGAAACAGATTTTCTGCGGGGATATGCCACTACATTTAATGCCAATCGCTATGGCGGTGGAGCCGGTGGAGGAGAAAATCTATTCGGTGAAGAATTGAAAAATAAATTGATGGATACAAGTAGCCCGATGGGACCATGGAATGTGGGTTCCCAATGTATGGGCGAAACAATTCCCAAGGAAACCAATTATGTGAACCTGGGTAAAAATAAAAAAGATGAATGGGGAATGCCGCTGATCAATTTTGCAATTAATTATGATGATAATGATGAAAAGATGATCAAAGATTTTATGGAACAATACACGGAGATGTTTGAGAAAGCAGGATTTACGGATATTAAAACATCCGACAGCAAGCAGGCTCCGGGTTTGGATATTCATGAAATGGGTGGAGTAAGAATGGGAAAAGATCCAAAAACCTCTTTGTTGAACGGATGGAACCAGTTGCATGCCTGCCCCAATGTATTTGTTACTGATGGCGCCTGTATGACATCTACTTCTACGCAAAACCCGTCTTTAACATATATGGCCATCACAGCAAGGGCTGCCAATCATGCGGTGGACCTGATGAAGAAAAATGAATTATAAAAATTAAAATAAAAAAGATGATACCGGTAAAAGCTTATGCGGCGCAAGATGCAAAATCTCCATTGGCTCCTTTCAGTTTTGAAAGAAGAGAATTAAGAGAACATGATGTATTGATTGATATTTTATTTTGCGGGGTTTGCCATTCTGATCTGCACCAGGTAAGAGCCGAATGGGGTGATGAACTTTTCCCAATCGTTCCCGGTCATGAAATAGTAGGGGTGGTTTCACGTGTAGGATCTCATGTTAAAAAATTTAAACAGGGAGACAGGGCGGCTGTTGGTGTAATGGTGGATTCATGCAGGGTCTGTAAGCCATGCAATGCCTGGATGGAACAATATTGTGTAGAAGACATGACCGGAACTTATAATAGTTATGAACGGGATAAAGTAACTGTGGCACAAGGCGGATATAGTACGCAGATTGTAACGGATGAAAGATGGGTTTATCATATTTCTGATAAATTAGATATGGCTGCTGTTGCACCATTACTTTGTGCAGGTATCACGACATATTCACCGTTGAAATATGCCGGTGTAAAACCCGGAGATAAAGTAGCAGTAGCAGGTTTGGGCGGACTGGGACATATGGCTGTAAAATTTGCTGCAGCTATGGGAGCAGAAGTGACTATGCTGAGTACTTCTGCTTCAAAAGAAGCTGATGCAAGAAAACTGGGCGCACATCATTTTGTCTTATCAACGGATAAGAGTGCAATGAAAAAACATAAAAGCTATTTTGATGTGGTAGTAGATGCGGTATCTGCCAATCATGACTATGAAATTTATTTAAAACTCCTGGCCTTAGATGGAAAATTACTGGTAGTTGGATTGCCTACAAATGAACCCAGGGTCGATCCGTTTGAACTGATCAAAAACCGCCGTTCTATAATCGGTTCAATGATTGGTGGCACTAAAGAGACCCAGGAAATGCTTGATTTCTGTGCAGAGAAAAATATTGTATCCGATATTGAAGTGATTCCGATGGAATATATTAATGAAGCCTATGAAAGAATGTTGATGAATGATGTGAAATACAGGTTTGTTATTGATTTAGCCAGTCTGAAATAAATATAACCGGATTATTCATTTTAAATCAATCATGATGAAAATGTTTTTATTGGTAAGCATGGCAATGATAATATCATTTGCCGGAGCGCAGCAGCCTCTTGGTATTTTCTCAAATCATGCAGATATCGGGAATCCTAAAATAAAAGGAACGGCAAATTATTATGCGAATGACCAGAGCTATCACCTGAAAGGCAGTGGGTACAATATCTGGTTTGGGCGTGATGAATTTCATTATGCCTACAATAAAATAAAAGGTGATTTTATTTTAACAGCAAATTTCAAATTGCTGGGTGCCGGTACAGATCCGCATCGAAAGATCGGATGGATGGTTCGTGCAGGCACAGGAGAAGATGCTGCTCATATGACAGCAACAGTACATGGCGATGGCATGATCGCTTTGCAATGGCGGCGTATGCGTGGAGCACATATGCGTGATCCGCAGGACGAAATTTTTACAAAAAAGAAAGCAACGGAGATTGTTCAGTTGGAACGTTTGGGTAAAGTGTTTATCATGCGGGTGGCACATCCCGGCGAACCTTTGCAGGAAATCGGAAGAACAGATGCTATTGAAATGCCAGACGAAGCATTGGCAGGAATTTTTATCTGCAGTCATAACCCCGATGTACTTGAAGAGGGATTGGCATGGAATGTAAGAATAGAAAAAACGGTACCCGACACACACAATGGCTATCGTGATGGAATCCTGGGAAGCAGGATGGAGATCATGAATGTATTTGATGGTAAAAGAAAAATAATCCATGAAGATACGGGCAGGTTTGAAGCTCCCAACTGGATGCCGGATGGAAAGAAATTATTGTTCAACCAGGGCGGAAGTATTTATACAATTCCCATTGAAGGCGGAAAACCTGAAATGCTGAATACAGGTAATGCAAAAAGAAATAATAATGACCATGTCATTTCAATGGATGGAAAATGGCTGGCTATTTCTTCTCACAGGGATGGCATGCCAGGTGGCGGCAGTACAATTTATTATTTGCCATTAACCGGCGGTGAACCAAAACTGGTTACTGACAGTACACCTTCTTATTTACATGGCTGGAGTGCCGATGGAAAAGAATTGGTATACACAGCACAACGCATCAGCAAAAGCCCTGTTTATAATATTTATAAAAAACCAATCAATGGCGGACCAGAAGTACGGTTAACGAATCTAAGTGAAGGATTGGCGGACGGTCCTGAGTATTCACCGGATGGCAAATACATTTATTATAACTGCACGGTCAGCGGTTCGATGCAGTTGTGGCGAATGAAAACTGATGGTACCGAACAACTGCAATTAACTTTTGATGAATACAATAACTGGTTTGCACATCCCTCACCTGATAATAAATGGATCGTGTTTCTTTCATTTCCCAATACGATTGATGCTACGGACCATCCATTTTATAAAAGAGTGATGCTACGTATGATGCCCGTGAGTGGTGGTGCTCCTAAGGTGATAGCCTATTTATACGGCGGGCAAGGTACCATCAATACACCTTCCTGGAGTCCGGATAGCAAACAGGTTGCATTTGTAAGTAATAGTGGCCGGTAAAACCCAATTGTTCAGTTCCATATCTCAAAAAATAAATTGAATGAAATATTTATCCAGGTTCTTGTTATTGTGTCTGCTATTTCCCGCTTTATCTTTTTCTCAAAAAAGTAAATACAGGATCATTGATAAGCATGCCACAAAAGAGACAAAAGCTTTGTATTCCAATTTGGAAAAATTATCACGCAATCATATTCTTTTTGGTCATCAGCATGCCACTGAATATGGACATGGATGGTATGGGGATGAAAACCGCAGTGATGTAAAATCAGTGACAGGGTCGCATCCGGCTGTTATTGGTGTTGACTTTAGCGGACTTTCCGGCAGGCCTGACAGCATGATTGAAAAAACGAAAGCACAACTCAGAAAAAATATTTCCGACACTTATAACAGGGGAGGTATCACTACGGTGTCCTGGCATTTTTCCAACCCGGTTTCTAAAGGAGGATTTTACTGGGTAGATACTTTATCAAAGCCTGCTGTAAAATATATCATACCCGGTGGATCAGATCATGAACTTTATAAGAAAATCCTTCAAACAATTGCGGACCTTGCAAAAACTACAAAAGGATCTGATGGCAAACTGGTTCCAATGATCTTTCGTCCTTATCATGAGTTTGATGGAGATTGGTTCTGGTGGGGCAGAAGTCATTGCACGATTGATGAATTTAAATCACTATGGCGTTTCACTGTTTCATATCTGCGTGATACTTTAGGCGTACATAATTTCATTTATGCATTTTCTCCTGATAATAAATTCAACAATGAAGAAATGTTCCTGGAAAGATATCCCGGAAATGAATGGGTGGATATGGTAGGTATGGATAATTACGGTGATTTTGGAAGAGATGGAAAATATAACCTCGATGCCGGATTCAAAAAACTAAAAATAGTTTCAGACTTTGCCATTAAAGCCGGAAAGCTGGCTGCTTTTACAGAAACCGGGTTGGAGTCTATTCCCGATACTGGCTGGTGGACAGAAAAACTATTGGGAACAATCCGAAAAGAAAAACTGCAACTTGCCTATGTGCTCGTTTGGCGAAACGATAGCAGGAGCCAGACACATTATTATGCACCCTATCCGGGACATGTTTCAGAAAAGGATTTTATAAAATTTTATAATGACAAATACACCTTATTTGAAAATGATCTGAAAAATATTTATAAAAAATGAAAAAGCTTATCTGTTTTATATTAATAATTACTGTTTGCCTTGCAGGAAAAACACAGTTTGTAAAAACCCACGGCCAGCTAAAAGTTAAAGGAACACAATTGGTAGATGCCAAAGGAAATGAAATCGTTTTACGCGGAGTGAGTTTTGGATGGCATAATTGGTGGCCGCGGTTTTACAATGCAGGTGCAGTGAAATGGCTGCATGAGGATTGGAAATCTACCGTGGTAAGGGCCGCCATGGGAGTGGAACCTGACAAGGGTTATTTAAAAGACGCTGCCGGATCTGTAAATAAAATAAAAGCTGTGGTAGATGCTGCTATTAAAGAAGGTATCTATGTAATTATTGACTGGCACGATCATAATATTCATCTGAAAGAAGCAATAGAATTTTTTGATATGATGTCGAAAGAATATGGAAAATTTCCCCATGTGATCTATGAAATATTTAATGAGCCTGATTATGAAACCTGGCCGGAAGTAAAAGCTTATTCTGAAGCGGTGATAAAAACAATCCGTGCCAATGATCCGGATAATATTATTCTTGTTGGTTCTCCAAGATGGGACCAGGATATTCATTTACCTGCTGCTGATCCGATCAAAGGATTTGACAACCTGATGTACACCATGCATTTTTATGCAGGCACACATAAAAAGTGGCTGCGTGACAGAACCGATGAGGCTATGCAAAAAGGATTGCCCATTTTTGTTTCAGAATGTGCAGGCATGGAAGCCACTGGTGATGGCCCGCTTGATTATGCTGAGTGGAATGCATTCATTGAATGGATGGAAGAAAGAAAAATTTCCTGGGTCACCTGGTCAGTATCTGATAAAAATGAAACCTGTTCGGTGTTAAAACCATCTGCTGCTTCTGATGGAAACTGGAAGGAGGAGGATATCAAAGAATCGGGTTTAAAGACAAAAGAGTATTTGAAAAAATATTCAAAAAAATAGTAGTTGCTTTTTTATTTACAGCATAACTGAAATTGCTTTGATATTCAGAAATTAATGTCATTAATTTGGAGATTTTATTTTTTTCAAAACAGGATATTTGCAATCTGTTCGATTTACAACAATAATGGAGGAACGCTTTATTTTTCTACCAGATAAAAAATGAAACTGTTGAATAAAAATTAATCTTTTTTAAAGATAATTCCCTAATTTTCACTTATGTCACAAACCCGCCAACTAGCCGCCATCATGTTTACCGATATTGTTGGGTATACAGCATTGATGGGTAATGATGAACAAAAAGCAATAGAACTGCTTCGCAAGAACAGGGAAATTCAAAAACCAATCATTGAAGAATTTGGCGGAAAATGGATCAAAGAGCTGGGTGATGGTGTATTGGCCAGTTTTCCATTGGTAAGCAGTGCTGTATATGCTGCCATTAAAATTCAGGAAACCTGTTTTAATTCCAAAGCCTTTGAATTACGGATTGGCATTCACCAGGGAGAAGTGGTGTTTGAAAATGACGATATTTTTGGTGATGCTGTAAATATTGCATCCCGTTTGCAGGCCATTGCTCCTCCTTCTGGCATTTATGTTTCTCAATCCGTACAAAGGGATCTTTCTAATAAAAAAGATATCAAAACAGAATTTGTCCGGTCCGAAAATCTCAAGAATGTAAAAGATCCTATCCAGGTTTATAAAATATTTTCTGCAGGAAGTGAACCGGTTGAAACAAAAACAGAACGGCTGACAAATGCATCCATTATGCCGGGCTATGATTATGATATACATGTCAGCTACCGGTACAATGACAATAAATATGATGGCTGGGTAACAGAATTTGTGGAAAAACTGAACCAGGAATTAGGCGCTACATTAAAAGATAAGCTTTCTATATTTTTTGATAAGGGCCCGGAAGAAAAAAGAGATACAGGAAATAAGATCAATTCACTGATATTTATTCCCATCATTTCCCAGACATATTGTGATATCAATTCTTCAGTTTGGAAAAATGAATTTAAAATATTTCAGCAAGAGGTAATGAAGGATAACATCGGCAGCAGCATTAAATTACCGAATGGCAATACTGCTTCCAGGGTGATACCAACCATGATTCATGATATTGACAGGGAGGATGTTAAATTACTGGAAACAGAACTGGCAGGTAGCTTACGGTCAATTGATTTTATATACAGGGAAGAAGGTGTAAACAGACCACTGCTTCCTGCTGATGATGAAAAACATTCCAATTCATCAAGACCCATGTATCGTAACCAGATAAATAAACTGGCGAATACAATTAAGGAAATTATTTCAGGAATAAAATTTGAACAAAAAGGCGACACAGTAGAAACTCCTTCATATCAGCCAACAGCAAGACAGATCGTACCCAATGTTACTGCAAAATCAATATCGGCAGCCATAAAAGTCCAGGTTATTGACCGCCAGCGGCCGAATATTTATTTAGCATGGACCTCCAATGATCTGAAAGAAAGCAGGGAAGAAATGGCCATCATTCTGCAGAAAGCAGGTTTCAATGTATTGCCTACTGTGGATTGCCCCGCAGATGATGAAACATTTAAAGAAAGAACCGCTGAAGAAATAAAAAAATGTGTTTGTTCGCTGCATATGTTAAGTGGTGAATTTGGCAGACGGTTCGAAACCGATGAAGAAGTTTCTTTTCCACAGTACCAGTTTATGGAAGCCAAAAAAAGAATTGATGCACCGGGTGCTGAGTTTAATGTATTTGTCTGGCATACTGCAGAAGGCAGTACTTCCATAAAACCATCACAACAGAATTTTATAAAGTACATACGAAATAATATTACCAGAAACATGATGTTTTCCAATAGCCATGGACCCATGCAACTGGTGGATGACATGCGGGTGGTGATGATGAAACAGGATGCGACTGTCTATGACTCCAAAGACACTGACATATTTTTCATTTTCAACCAGCAGGATGAACTGGAAGCAAAAGAAATTGTGGATGTGTTAAGCCTGGAGTATCCTGTAGAGACCATGAATATTCTTCCGGAAGGAGAAGATTCATACAGGGATATGTCTTCTCAGCAGATTCCGAAGAGTAAACTGGCTGTAGTATATTTTAAATATGCTGCGGATTGGGCACTTCCATTTATAAAACAAATATGGAAACAGGTAGGTGGAGCTTCTTCGCCTACGCCAATGTTCCTGATAGGTGATGATAACCCTCAAAGTAACCTGGCCCGTAGTTTTAAAGCGCCACGTGTAATATCTACCATAGTTCCTAAAGAAACCATCCCGACAGAAGTAAAAAAAGTATTCAGCAGTTTAAATTAATGAATACATTTTTTTGATTGGCCCTGTGATCGAAATATGAAAATATTTGATTTTTAAATAGACATAAAAAGTAGTTGAATCTATGTTCGAAGAAGAACAGATATGTCCATATACTGGTTTGAGGTCTTTCACTGAAGAGGAATCCCTTTATTTTAAGGGGAGGGAGGATGATATTGACCAGGCTACACAACAACTGCAGCGCAACAAATTTTTAATGCTTACCGGTGCATCGGGAGATGGAAAATCTTCATTGATCTATGCCGGTATCATTCCAAATGCAAGGGCAGGATTTTTAAAATCAAAATACACACAATGGTGTGTGGCAGATTTCAGGCCGGAACGAACGCCTTTTCAAAATTTATGCAAGTCAATTGCAAAGCAACTGGGAATTTCCAATATTCATTCTGTTCAATCGGAATTGAATCATGGGTTTTCTGCAGTGGTTGATCTTTATAAAAATTCAAAAAGACATATTGATACAAATTCAGTAGCATGGCAATCTGCCGATGATAGCGGAAAAGCAAAGCTCAAACGAGAAGCCGCCAATCTCATTATTCTTGTTGATCAGTTTGAAGAATTTTTTACCAACCCTGAAAATTATCATAAAGGAGTTCCTTCGGTGGATGCCAATCTCGTATTGAATTTATTACTGGAAACTGCCCGTATTGCACTTGAAGAAG
>CAZOOT010000012.1:0-19970 GCA_964581455.1 uncultured Chitinophaga sp.
AAATGCCGAGAAACAAAAGGCCGATCAGGGGGTACATCAGCCAGCCTCCCATGGAGAGTAATTCGCCAAGGCTTATGCTCCCATCAAGATTAGTGTCTGCTTTGGATACAGCACTATTTGCATTTGCTGCCAGTTGGTTTACCGTGTCAGTGATTTGTAAAAGGTCGATCATTTTTTTTTCTTTGGTTCGTAAAAGTAGCTTTATGTATACATCTGTTGCTAATAATTTTTCAACAGATGTGAAAGAACGGTAAAAAACAATGCCGCATTTTATTCACTTCCTAAGTTTTTGAATTATTTAACTAATTTCAGAATGCGGAAGATTTGAACTAACCAATATGGAAACTTACAGTTAAAAGTTTTAATAACCGGTACGATCGTTTTAATTCTATCTTTAACAAAACTTGTTTATTATGTCAAAAGGATCTAAAATTTTTATTGGCTTTCTTAGTTTTACACCTATTGTTTTTGCCATCGTATTTATCATTATGATATTTAATATGATTCCGCATTTTATAATTTGGGATAAAGGGGAGCCAGACTTTTACACGGTTTTTACCACCATTTCTCCGTTAATAGTAACAGGGATAATCGCCTGCATAATTTCGCTTGGCCTGTTTATTTTTTTCCTGATCCATATGCTGAATAATAAACTGATGGAACCGGTGGAAAAAATAATCTGGATACTTGCCTTCCTGCTGGCAGGTGCTGTGGGATACCCGCTTTACTGGTATATGAGAGTATGGAATGAGAAAGTCTGATTTATACTTTTAACCTGCTTTTTCTACATTTATCATTACCAGGTGAACCATAGTTTCTACTGCTTTGTTCATATCCTGTACACTGATAAATTCCAATTTGGAATGAATAGCCTGTTCACCCGCAAATAAATTGGGACAAGGCAATCCCATAAAAGATAAACGGCTGCCATCGGTGCCACCCCGGATGCTTTCCATTTTCAAATTCAAACCTGATCTTGCTATTGCTCCTTTTGCCAGCTCCACCACATGTGGATGCTGATCCAGGATTTCTTTCATATTGCGGTATTGCCCGGTTACTTTAAATTCAAAACTGGCCCTGGGGTAAGTTCGGATCAATTCTTCAATTTGTGTACGTAAATAATCTTCTTTCTTCTTAAGTCCTTTGCTGTCAAAATCACGAATAATAAAATCGAGGGTACATTTCTCGGCTATCCCTGCAATCCTTACAGGATGAATAAACCCTCTCCGTCCTTCTGTTGATTCGGGTGAAAGACGTTCTTTTGGTAAGGCTGCAAGGATTTCTCCTGCAATCTTCATCGCATTCACCATTTTCCCTTTTGCATAGCCGGGATGGGCTATCACACCATGAATGATCACTTGTACACTATCTGCACTGAATGTTTCATCCTCAAGACTTCCTGCTTCTCCACCATCTAATGTATAACCAAAATCAGCTCCTAATTTTTTCAAATCCGCTTTTTCAGTTCCCCTGCCAACTTCTTCATCCGGTGTAAATAAAATTTTTATTTCACCGTGTTGAACTTTTTTGTTCGTCATTAAAAAATTTGCCATGTCCATGATCTCCGCCACGCCGGCTTTATCATCACTGCCTAATAATGTTTTCCCTGAAGCTGTGATGATATCGTTTCCGATCTGTGTATTCAGATAAGGATATTCATTTGACCTTAATACTTGTGTTTTATCATCTGGTAATACAATTTCGCTTCCATTATAATTTTTATGGACAATTGGTTTTACGTCCTTGCCACTGCAATCCGGAGCTGTATCCACATGTGCACAAAAACAAATTACGGGCACTTTCTTGTTTACAGTTGAAGGAATTGTTGCATATACATATCCCCATTCATCCATATGAGCATCAACAACTCCCAAAGCCTTTAATTCTTCTGCCAGCAATTTGCTTAGATCTTTTTGTTTTTCAGTTGAAGGAGTGGATGTTGAAAGAGGATCGCTTTGTGTATCTATTTTTACATAACGTAAAAATCTTTCTGCCGCAGTGAACTTGTATGTTTCAAACATTGTAAAAAAAATGGGTAGCGAATATACGATGAAATTGGTCAACCAGACGGGAGTCAGGGGCTGGTAATAAATTCCTTTGCAAAAACCATTTAAAGTTTCTACCTTTTATTTCTAAACCAAAATCAACTGTTATGAAAAAATGGTTAATCGGCTCATTAGTTGGCGCCATCATTATTTTTCTCTGGCAAATGCTTTCCTGGATGATGCTGGGGATTCACGATGCGGATGCCCGCTACACAGAATCTCAGGACAAGATCATGACTGTTCTGAATGAATCAAATCTAAATGACGGTGTATATATGATACCGAATGTACCGCCTGACTCCGACATGGCAACCCATGAAGAAATGGGGAAAAGCAACCATGGCAAGCCCTGGGCAAGAGTGATGTACAAAAGATCTTATGATAATGGAATGACGATGCCCATGATCAGGGGATTTCTTGTCAACATGTTTCTTGTTATCACACTTATCTATCTCATTACCCGTGCTGGCACTCCTACTTCCATGAGGATTTTTGCAGCATCTGTTGCACTGGGCCTGTTTGGATTTTTATGGGGAGTATATACTGATCACATCTGGTTCCAGACACCAACTGAATCATTACATGGCCATATCATAGATGCCCTCGCCTCCTGGGGATTGTGCGGTCTATGGTTGGGATGGTGGTTAAACAGGAAATAGTTCATTGTTTATAGTTCATGGTTCATAGATACTGATCGGCTATGAACCATGAGCCATGAACATTCCTAAGGTATGATGATCAGCGGACTTCCACCAACAATCTCTACCAGTTCAAGATCGAAGATCAACTCCTTGCCTGCCAATGGATGGTTTGCATTCAATATGATCACTTCTTCTTTTATCTCACTTATTTTTACTTCAATCTGTTCACCGGATGCACTGCTCATGATCAGCGGCATTTCCAATTCCAATGGCATATCTTTTGGAAATTGAGTTTTTGGATACTCGATCATCATTGCAGGATTCAAAGGCCCATAAGCTTCATCAACGGGGATATTGATGGATTTCTTCTCGCCTACTTTCATACCAGTAACGCCGGCATCAAATCCTTTGATCACCTTGCCACTTCCTACCTCAAATTCCAATGGCTCACATCCATTGGATGAATCAAAAGTTTCTCCATTGGTTAGTTTTCCATGATAATGAACTCTTACCTTGTCGCCGTTTTTTACTTGTTGCATTTTTTATTTTTTTTATCAACTTCTGTATAAATCTGTTCTGCACCTGTTGTCTAAGTTATTCTTTTAGAAGATTTGCTTAGTTCAACTTTCTGAGTTCTGTACGACAATAAATGAAAAACAGAAAAATGGGCTGCAATGTAACCTAAAATCTTTTATGCAACCATTCAAATATTAATAGCTGTCATACAAATAATTTTCCTCAAATTTGAAGCTATGAATAAAGTATCCTTTCTAAGCATTGTAGTATTGTTAAATTGTTTACTTGCTTTTTCGCAATTTTCCCCTGATCAAAATAACAATTTATCAATTAAACAATTTAGCAATTATTCGGAACGTATCATTCCTGCAGCCGAACGGATCAATGTGTACCTGCCGCTTTTAAAAGGGAAACGGGTGGGCATCTTTGCCAATCATACTTCTACCGTAGGCAACAGTCATTTAGTTGACACTTTATTAAAGCTGGGGGTAAACATTACAGTCGCTTTCGGGCCGGAACATGGTTTCCGGGGTGATGCACCGGACGGGGTAAAGATTATGGATTATAAAGATGACAAGACAGGTATTCCTGTTGTTTCGCTTTATGGAGAAAAACGAAGACCAACTTCTGATGACCTAAAAAATACAGATGTGCTGGTCTTTGACATACAGGATGTAGGTACCCGGTTTTACACATACATTTCTTCTATGCAGGAATTTTTAGAATGTGCATTGGAAAATCATAAACCGCTCATTATTCTTGATCGCCCAAATCCCAACGGATTTTATGTAGATGGCCCGGTACTGGATCTCCAGTACAAGAGTTTTATCGGCATGCAACGTATCCCCATCAATTATGGTATGACAATGGCTGAATATGCTATTATGCTGCTGGGCGAAAAATGGCTTTCGCCAAAAGCAAATGAAATCCATGCTTACAACATCAGCACCAACCCGACTGCAGACACACCTTTTCATGTGCAGTTTATAAAAAATGTAAACTATACACACAAAAGCAAATACAGTTTGCCCGTGCCACCATCGCCTAATTTGCCAAACATGCAATCTGTATATCTCTACCCCTCCACCTGCCTGTTTGAAGGCACGGTGCTGAGCGAAGGAAGAGGAACCGATAAGCAGTTCCAGGTTTTTGGTCAACCTGATCTGCCGAAGCACCTGTACTCATTTACTCCCAACCCGAATGCTGCATCAAAAAGTTCAAAGAACTTTGGAAAAGTTTGTTATGGCTGGTATATCAGCGGCACAAAAGAAGAAATACTAAAACAGGTGGACGGAAAAATTCAGTTGAAATGGCTGATAGAAGCTTATAAACTTTTTCCCAACAAAGACAGTTTTTTCCTGAAAGGAAATTCGTTTGAGCTGCGTGCAGGAGTAGCTTTATTGAAACAGCAGCTGAAAGAAGGTAAATCCGAAGAGGAGATAAGAAAAAGCTGGGAACCGGCGCTGAGTGAGTTTAAAAAAATCAGGAAAAAATATTTGCTGTATGAAGATTTTGAATGATCAGATGAACTGCATCTGGGAAGCGATATGAATCAATGAAGCTGTATTTTTAGCATCAAATTTTGCCAGTAAATTTTTCCGGTGAGTATCAACTGTAGAAGGACTGATGAACAGCTTCTCTCCGATTTCATTATTCGTCATTCCGCCAGCAATCAATTCCAGCACTTCCTTTTCCCGCCGGGTTAAAACAATTTTGGAATCATCTTGTTTGCGCAACGTCTTAGATACATCATCACTCAGGTAAGTTTTACCTTTTGTAACAATTTCAATTGCTTCCATGAGTTCTTCCCTTGTGGCATTTTTTAGTACATATCCTGATGCGCCGTTATCCATCATTTTTTGAATAAAACTTTGCTGGTTAAAAGTACTGAGGCCGATAATAAATACTGATGGATATTTTTCTTTTACTTCTTTACATAAGTCAATGCCACTTTTATCGGGCATACTGATATCCATTAAAATAATATCGGGTAATTGATATTGGAGAAAAGACAGACAAGAGGCTGCATTAGTGGCATGGCCTGTCCATTCTATACCTTTTTCATGCTGAAGCAATGAACGGATACCTTCAATTACCATGTAATGATCATCAACTATAAAAATTCTGGTTGCCATACCCTATTCCGCCAACTGCCGGAAAATTAAAATTTTTTAAGTATTTAATTCTATATGAACCGAAGTTCCTTTGCCCGGTTCAGATTGCACATCCAGCTTACCTTTTAAATATTCTACACGGCTTTGAATATTACTCCAGCCAATACCCCTTCCGACCTGGTCATCCGGGCGGGCTTTGATACCTTGCAAAATTACCGGGTTAAATCCTTTTCCGTCATCTTCAACAGTGATGCTGATTGTGCTATTTGTTTTACTAACCTGTATAATCGCCGTTTTGGCAGCAGCATGCTTCATGGTATTATTAATAAGCTCCTGCACAATTCTGTAAATAGTAACAGCAGTCGTTTGCTCAATCACTGCATTTTCCAAACCGAAGGATTGATAGGTTGCCCTGATAGCTCCGGATTGATTAATGTCATTGCAGAAATCTTTCAATGCAGTATCCAATCCAAATTTCACCAACGCTTCGGGCATCATATTGTGAGCCACCCGGCGCATTTCTTTAATTGAACTGTCCAGCATATCCATGCTGCGTTCAAAAGCCTGATTATTCTCAGGTGTCATTATTAAATTTCCTTTCATAGTATTAAATGAATATTTTATTCCGGATAACATACCTCCCAATCCATCATGCAGGTCTTTTGCTAATCTTGTTCTTTCCTGTTCTTCGCCTTTCAGCACTGCTTCGGTGGCGGTAAGTTGATGTTGAGTTTCCAGTTCAGTGATTCGTTGTTGCTGAAGTTTTTGTTTTTGATCGTAGTTACGGTATGATAGTAACGATATTATTAATAAAGTAACTGCACTGCCAATTAAAATATAATTCAACGTACTCTTTTGCCGGATTGACAGTCGCTGCAGTTTTTTTTCAGCTTCTAAATTTTTAATCCGGGTTTCTTTTTTTTCAGTTTCATATTTTTTTTCCATCTCAACAATAGTTTTCTTAATATTATCATTCAGCAAACTATCGCTCAATTGCACTGCTTGTCTTACGTAATATTCGCCCTGCTTCATATCATGAAGTGAATAATATATTTTGGAAAGTTGAGTATATGATTCAATCAACTGAAGAGAGAAATTATATTTTACAGCCTTATCAACAGACATAACTGCAAACTGTTTTGCCAACACATAATTATTTTCCGAACTATAAAATATGGATATGCCCCGAAGGGCCACAATTTCTGATTCTACATCGTTTAACACCTTACTAAGCGCTAATGCTTTTTCATAATAAGGTTTCAGAACATGGTACTGATTTAATTTCAAATAGCAGTCAGCTACATTCAATAATGCATTACATTCAATTAGGTTATTATTGATTTGTCTTGATATCCGGATAGTTTCATTTAATAAATCCAATGCTTTTTGAAACTGATTTAATTTTATATAACTGACACCCAGGTTTAGCATTACATTCGCATAAATTTGAGGATTATTAAGCTTCCGGCCTTTTTCCAACGCTTCTTCCCCATAGCGAACAGCTTTCTGATTCTGTTTTAAATCCTGGCTTATTACCTGAAGTATATCCAAAGCCTGCACAACATAATAGTCAAATCCAAGTTTTTCAAATATAGACATACCCTCCAGATAGTAAGGAAATGCCGTTTGATATTCGGTTTTAAACCGGTAAGAATTGCCTGTATTAAACAACGACTTTGCCAGGCTTAACGAATCGTTTATTTTTTTTGAAAGCTCAACCCCCTGCAGGTTCAGCAACAAAGCAGAATCAAAATTTCCCTGTGTATTCAACACATAAGAATAGTTGTGGATGTACCTGATGATTCCTTTGGGATAATTAAGTTTTTCACTTAAATCCCTTGCCATTCTGTAATATTTTTTTGCAACTTCAGGCTCGTTAAATTCATACTGTTGGCCTATATTAATATACAGGTCTATCGCATTACTATCTTCTCTGGCTTGAGGCAATAGCAGTAATAAACTATCCCTGTTCATGGCCACCTGTGCCTCTGAAACAAAAATATTTGCAAGACAAAAGAAACTTATAAATGCCTGTTTTATCATTCAATTAAAATATGCAATCTGGAGCATATTACAAATAAACTACAAAGCATATCCATCGCTGCTCCCCTTTTTCCATGATTTTTAAAATCCCCCTTTTCAGGGATAGGATAGAAATATATTCAAACACATTTTTGAGATAAATTTAAAATCAGATTTATGAAAATAAATTATTTGCTTCTGTCTGCAGCGCTAATGCTATCGTATGGCGCCCATGCACAGGTAAAAAACCTGCCGGCCCGTAAAACGGCAGATAGCTTAAAAGTTATTCGTAATACATCTGAAATTAAACCAGCCGCTAAACCAGCAGAAAATACAGCAACACAGCCTGTTCAAAACCGTTCATTGGAGTATGTCGGTTTCCAGGGTCTTAATAAAATAACCAACCAGGGTTTTGCTTTTTTCAGAGGTATGAATAAACTAAAGATTTTAAATACACATTGCTGGTCGGGCATTACAGATGAAGCTTTATTATTTCTGGAAGAATGTCCTGCGCTGGAATCTTTGTACCTGGTTGGTTCCAATATAACCGATACAGGGCTTAATAATTTACTGAGCATTAAAGATAAATTACCCGACCTGACAAGGATTTATGTAAATGGCTCTAAAACCACCAGGGAAGGAGAAACAACATTGGTAAATAATTGGGGAAACACATTGAAGTATTATACCGGTAATTCCATAGTCATTCGCATCTCCAAACTTTCCAGTTGAGTAATCGTATGAGAGGATATTAAAAAAAACTTAAAAATGCAAATAAAAATGAATTTTCTTAATCATAATATAATGAAATTAATTAGCTGGCTTCTATTCTTATTGCTAACTACCGGCAGCGACGGATTTTCTCAAACAAAACCCAAAACGAAAACGTCCAATCCACCCAAAACAGAAATGGAAAAAATGATGGCGGAGGCAATGAAAGATGAGGATATCACTGATGAGGAAAAAGCAATGATGAAAATCATGATGAAGGGGATGACAGAAAATCAAAATCCGCTATCAGGTGCCGGATATGCAGATTTTAAAGACAATAAATTACTGGTACCAAAAAAAGATATTACCAGGATAAACTCCATTTCCAAAAAACAACTTAATGATAATGATATTGGCTCTTTAGCAGTAAGCTATTTTTCAAAATTAATAGCAAAAGTACCAGTAGCTGATAAAAATAAAATAACACAAATAGCATCAAAAACCAAAACAGCCAAAGCCATAAGTAATGAAGCTACGATGGCTATGCTGGAAGGAAATATAAATGTAGCCATTGGACTTGCTTTAAAAGGAGTTCAACTGGATAACAAAAATCCCGTCTTGCAAAATAATCTTGCCGCTATTCTCTCTCAGGCAGGCTATCCTGAAAAAGCAATCCCCATATTAAAAAAACTCCAGGCTCAGTTTCCGGATAATAGTACCCTACTTAATAATATCGGTTATGCATGGCTTAGTTTAGGAGATACTGACAGTTCGGCAAAATATTTTGCCGGAGCAAGACTGGCAAATCCCCGTCACCCCGAAGCAAGGCTTTGTGGCGGTTTATTAGAAGAATTGAAAGGGGACCCTATAAAAGCCGGAAAAGAATATGAAGAGGCTTTTGCCAATCTTCCGGATCCCATGTCGGAAAAAATGTTTGGTAATATTTCAAAGCAGGATCTTTCTGCCAAAGCAGCCTTTGAAAAGATAAAAAATAAAATAACTATTTATCCATTTTTTAAAAGTGAATGGACCACACTACCCCGCCTGTCAAACAATGTAACAGGCTTCAACACTGATAAGGCCAGGATGGAAGGCTATAATAAGATGCTGGAGACACTCAGAGATGAGATTGAGCTGTTATCTGAACAAAGCCAGGAAAAATTTAACAACGAGGCAGACCAAAGTGAAGAAGCCCTGTTAAAAAATTTCATCAAAGAAGCAAGTAGTGGTATTTCAATGATGTCATTACCTGCCGTACATATCCAGAAAATACTCGTGGCCTATTACTACAACTTTCACAGGGAATACCTTGATGAGGTTAAAAACTTAGGTGAATGGAAAGGTACGCAAAGTCAAAAAGTAAGCAAGGCAATCAATCGTAAGGATTCAAAATGCCAGGACTGGGATGTAGCGATGAATGAATATCTCAGGGTTAGCAACACAAGAGTCATCCAATTTTTCACACAAAAGCTGGAAGAATACCGGGTATGGGTTAATGCCTGGTGCACCTGGAGTTGGTATGTAGCCGGCAATCCGTTAAATGTTGCGCTGACATCGAATTTAAATTATACTCATTTTTTCCTGCAATTATATACCGATGCCATACAACAACTCGAATACTATAAACAACATTGTACCGGAAAGGACTTAAACCTGGTTAGTACTATAAACAAATTACCTCTACCCGGTTTTGAATGCCCTGTCATTGTTCACATGCCTGCTAACCTGGAAGAATTAAAAATAACCGGACAATCTGTAAACTTCGGCAGGGATGCAAAAAACAGTAATGCAATACCAAACGGAAGCATAAGTTATACAGCAGACAACAGCATAACCGAGCCGGGCAGGTATGGCAATCCTTTTTTTAAAACTTCAAATGGAAGTATATCCTTATCAGGTTTCAGCAACTCATCCAACATGGGCTTTGCTAAATCATTTGAACAAGCCATTAATGAAATGTGGATAGACATTCATAACCAGGGAGACGAGCTGATGCCTCTTGCAGATCCTAAACTCTTCCGGAAAAATAAAACCATTAATAAAGATGATATTGATAAATTGGCTAAAGCGGCGCTGATAAAAGAAATGCTCCATTCCCGCCTGTCAACAAATTGTGACAGCAGCAATGCAAAACCAACAACTAAACCCAAAAAATACACTATTAAAACCGGCTTAGGACCAGTAGAATTTTTAGATGAAGAAACAGGTGAATGGAAACCAGCGCCAAAAGGCAGCAACAACAAAAAAGAAAAATTGAGAATTACTATTGGTGAGGTGACCTTGGAAGATGTGCCGGAACCAAAGTTTGGGGTTGGCAAAGTAGAGCTATATGATATAGATCCCATAACAGGTGAAATCATTCCTGAAAGTTTAGAGGTTTTTGATCCTAATCAGAAATTTACGTTCGGGGTTGGTGAAGTAATCCTGGAGGATGTTCCGGCACCATCACAATTACAAACAGTGATCAACAACGGCCTGCAGACTGTTCAGCAAACAGCTAATACCATTAAAAGTTATATCAAAGGATTATTTGACTAAAAAAATAAAAACATGAAAAAAATAGTTGTTACAATTACCTGTTTCACTTTCATACTGACTTTAGCAGCCTTTCGCTTTGCCACAGATATTTTTCAAAAACTGGGAATTGAACAAAGTGCAGCGCATTACTCCATTGAGCGAAATATTTTATTTGATAATGTATTCAGTTTACCTAAAGCCAAACTACTGACAGTTGCCATCCAGGGTGATAAAAAGGGTCTGGCCAGGGAACTCGGTATCTACATCCGGCAATATTGTGAAAGCGATGAATTTGCAACTGCCTATTCTAAAGAAAGAGAAGCACGGAAACCAACCAGTGAGCCGGCAAAATTGATGGACGCAGAAACCATAAAACAGATGGAAGGTTTAGCTAAAATGTATGAAGAGTGGGCCAACAACAAAAGTTACGATGCCAAAACAAGGGAAGAATTCAAAACCCAGGCAACTGATATCAGGAAACAACTTGAAACAGAAAAAGATCCTACCCCCAATAAAACAAATTGGGAGAAAGCATATCCTGTTAGCCCCACATCTATTATCCGGAGAAAACTGGAAGAAGCAATAAGCATCATGGAGTCTGTTGATTTTAATGCCACTACTACTTCTAATAAATATGGTCAGCAGATATTTGACAATCCGGAATACGAGAAAAAAAGTAAAAAATGGAAAGCCTGCTACCGGGCAGGGAAAGATGTAAATATGTTGGTAAAAGACTTTATTAACCAATGGCTGAAAGAGGGTATAAAAACAGGCCAACCCGGACCTGCAATACAACAAACCAAACCTATAGATGAAAGTAATGGCATCAAAAAATCAGAACCAACCTCTGTTGAAACGCCAGCACAGGAAACCGATAAAAAAAAGAAACCAACTCTTAAATCAATTAAAAATAAAGTGTTGGGAAAAAACGATAATTCATAAATCAAATTATGAAAATATGAGATCAAGCTATATACACCTTGTACCCCTTTGTACTTTCCTGATTTTTATGACTGGCAATATTTCTGCACAAGGAATAAATAAAATAGCTACCCAAACTATACAGACTGATGCCAACGACAAAAATTATCTGCCCGTTTACGATCCCGACGGCAATAAATACACTGTAATAAAAATCGGGAATCAATATTGGTTTCAGCAAAACCTGCGAACAACAAAATACAGTGATGCAACTGCCATTACTACCGGCCTCAATGAAATTGAATGGAAGCAAACTACGAAAGGAGCTTTTGCTTCATATGAAAACCTTCCAAAAAATGCAGATATCTATGGATTGTTATACAACGGTTATGCAGTTTCCACCGGCAAGCTTTGCCCGAAAGGCTGGCATATACCAACAGATGCTGAATGGAAAGAACTGGAAACTTTTTTAGGTATCGACAAATCCGAAATCAACAGAACCGGTGGCCGCAGCACTCTTGCCGGACTTGTAAAATCTCCTGATAAATGGAAAGACAATGAAATGAAAATGGAAAACACAACAGGCTTTTCTGTATTGCCTTCCGGTACCCGCAACGATTATGGTGATTTTATGGTCGCTGGTCAGTTTGCAGGTTTCTGGACATCTACCCCGTACGAAACAACTGACAATTATTTATGGTACCGGCACTTTTACTATAATACTCCCGAATTTGGCCGCAACTATGTAATTAAGAACAATGGCTACTCATGCAGGTGCTTAAAAGATTCTGTAATCGTTGAAAAAAAAATTCTTACCACGGTAACTAATGCAATTACAGATAAAATTGACTGGTTTTCAAAAACTGAAATCATCAATAAAACCAACAACGTAACTGACTTTAGTAAAATAAAAATATGTGTAGATGTTGCACCTAAAGCAACAACTCCTCTCCCGTACAGGTACCCTGCTAATGCATATACCTACTATAAAATTAACCCTGACGGCACAATCGGTAACGTGGCTTATCAGCAACAGCCGCTATCAGCTTATTCAGAACTGATGTGGATGCCGGGGGAGGTTGTGAAATATGGCGTAATTGATTTAAATGGCAGAGAAAGCTCGGTAATTGATACAGTAAAAAAATATGTAAGAATATGGGAGAACCATGCAAATTTAAAACTGGAGTACACACAAAAGATAAGTGAAGCCCAGATCCGAATCAGTTTTGAATCCGGCAAATCCTACTCTTATATTGGCCGTCATGCGATAAACATTGAATCGAATAAAAACACTATGAACCTGGGATGGATTGGCCGTAATGCAGATGAAAACCGGAGAGTAATATTGCATGAATTTGGCCATGCATTGGGTTTTATACATGAGCATAATTCTGCCCTGTCCAATATCCCCTGGGATAAGGAAAAAGTATATGCATATTATGCCGGAGCACCCAACTACTGGACTAGAGAAATGGTGGATCACAATGTCTTTTACAAATTCAGCAAGACCGAAACAAATTTCTCAGAATATGATAGAAATTCCATTATGCACTATCAGGTTGACCCTGCATTCACAACTGATGGCAGCAGTGTTCCATTCAATAGCGACCTATCTGCAACAGATAAACAATATGCCGGCATTTTTTATCCCCACCCTATCAAGCTGCCTACTGCCACAGGCACATTAAAAACAGGAGATGATTGCGATGAAATTGATTTTAAAATTGAATTTGATGCAATTGAACGGGATAGGGTAGAGTTTATTCTTCAGCCGGGAATAAACAGAACCGGAAAAGTAATTGAGTTCTGGAAACAAATAGCAATACCATTAATAGGTTACAGCCCTTTGTTAATTCAAATGGAAGGTGGGAAACCAACAACTTCATCTCTTCGTCGTGAACACATCGATGATTCAAAAGGCATCGGCTTTTTTAAAGCAAAAATGTTCGGCGTTCATACTGAACTGGCGTATAAATGGAATATACTGAAAGCGATTCGGGGAGGTTGCCGTATAACCCTTTCCTGGAGAAATGACAGTTGTCCTTAATAGATTAATTTTTTTAATAATAGCCCAACAAGAAATATATGAAACAAAAAAAGAAGTTAGCAATCAAAGGAACAGTACTTATTTTTTTCGCAGCGTTCTCAGTTTTTTCTTTGGCAGGTTTTAGCCAAAACTGCAACCCGGAAGAGGTAACAAGCTACCCCGGTAAATGGAAACCAGGTATGCAGGGCAGTATCAATGGTGTATCTGCGGCAAGCCTGGCCAAACAAAAAGAAATCGTTGCCAATTTTGTAAAGCGGCTGCAGCAAAATATGAAGCTGGAAGGGTTCAACATAAATTATTCTGGTGTCTATGGTTACCCCAACCCTACTCTGGTTAAAAATCGTAAAATGGATGCGTACCAGGTAAGCATGGCCGTTTTGCCACTTAATTGCAAAAACGGGCAAATTGCAGAAGTTCACGAAACCCATTATTGGGTCAATATTGGGGTCAACAAGATAACTACTTCTAACAGGCAGAGTTTTTTTGTTCAGACCAGTAAGTATGAAGAAGACCCAGATACAGACATTCTGTATCAACTGGATCAAATCCCCATCAAAGAAAGGTCGGCTTGGCTGCTAAAAGAAATCTATACCGGCGGTTTTGGAAGAACAATTACAAGGTACAAGTGGATCATTGCCTATAATGATGAGTTGCCTTACCGGTTTCTTACCCGCAAAGAAATGTGCCATAAGTTGATTGCCTATTTTCAGAAAATATCAAGGTATTCCAACTCTGAAACAGAGAAAGTGTATTACCAAAAATTAATTGATTGTGCTGAAGATTACATGAGTAAAACCTCCGTTGAAGAATTAAATCTTAAGGCGAAGGTGAGCGGTAGCATGCTCTCCATCTTTTACCAGTATTGGGATAATATACCGCCATTTCAAGATGATGCAGATAAGAACGGGAGGTATGTTATAGATATAGACCACAACTATTTTAAAGCATCACTGCCCATGCATACCCCACAAATAATAACGCTTGTTTTTTCGATAGATGCAACAAAAGAGGCGGAGTTGAACAACATGTACAAAATGTTAGACGCACTCGATATTGATAATCTCAAAACAATGCTGGGTAATCCGAGCCCCTTTGGCAAATCAAATCAACCCGTAAAAAAAATTACCCCAGGAACCACATCACCAGTTCCGGCAAAAAAAACCACCGAAGAAAAACAACCTGCACCTGTCGTGAAAGCGGAAAATAAACCAGCAGCCCCTGAAATAAAAAGTAAACCCACTCCACCTGCCCCAAAAGCTGAAGAAGCTGACTTTGACCCTTCAAAACCCGTAAATGACCTAGATGGTAATCAATATACCGTATTAAAGATCGGCAACCAGTTCTGGCTGAAAGAAAATTTGCGTACTACGAAATACAATGATACTACTGCAATTGCAACAGGACTAAGTGATGAACAATGGAAGCAAACTAAAAAAGGTGCCTACAGCATTTATGAAAATAATCCCCTGCACGATAAAACCTATGGCAAACTTTATAATGGTTATGCAGTGGCAACCGGCAAGCTTTGTCCCAAAGGCTGGCGAATAGCCACAGACAAAGACTGGAAAGAACTGGAAGAATTTTCCGGCATTCCTGCTACAGAACTTGACCGCACCGGCGGGAGAGGCAATATTGCAGACAAACTAAAAACTACAGAAGGATGGAAAGCTTCTGCATTCTCTGGTATTAATTCAAGTGGATTTTCTATTCTGCCGGGTGGTTCAAGATTGGAAAATGGAGAATTCACTACGCTTGGTCAATATGGAAATTTCTGGACTTCGACTGTATATGATGACCGGTACGGATTACTTTACCTGTGGAATCACCATGTTCATTATAACACCCATGCCGTAGGAAGAATTTATACCCTGGCAAATAATGGTTATTCCTGCAGGTGTATCCTCGACAACAATGCCACAATAAAAAAACCAAAATAAAATGATAAGTCAACTAAAAAATAATACCATGCGAATACTATTCTTGCTTTTTTTCTATATCCCTTTATTTGTTTGTGCACAGAAAGATGAAAGCTTTGCAAAATTTATTAACGAAGACGGATCGGTTATCAGGGGTTCTTCGGTAACAAAATTTTATGAAAAACAAATTCCTTTATACAGCCTGGAAACCAATTCGGCAAACAACAGTACTACAATACGTTTTACCATGGGCACGGAAAGTGCCGCAGGCGTACTGCGTAATTTGCTTCAGGCAAACAAAAAAATGCGTTCCGGAGAAATTGCGGTAACCTATACCAGTTACGACCGCCGCCAGGTAAGGTTTAAAATCAATATGGAGAATATTTCGGTTGAAGAATGTACAGATGCCAATGGCACCACCATCATTCAGTTACATGCCACCCGGATCGGATGGACCTATTATTCTTATACAAAAGGCGGTGTACAGTCCATCAGCAGTAAAAGCGGCTGGGATGAAGAAAAAAGAAGGGCATGGACAGGTTTTTAATAAAGTTAAATCAAAGAAATTTTCAGTAGTAGCCCCTATTTATAAGTAAAACAGACTAACATGAAAAAGCTATGGTTACATTTTCTTGTACTTCCGTTATTCACTTCAGCACAGAATAACCAGCCTTGCAATATTGATAGCTATACACCGAAATGGGTGCCTCTTGCTGACTTCACTGCGTCATATGGACAAAACCAGAAATTAAGAGTTACCAATTTTCACCAGGCTAAAATGAAACCACATTTACAGTCTGCCCTGGCATGGATAAGAGGAAAAGCTTCATCTGTAACAGGGTCAAAACTGGCTGAATATTACAACCTCTTTCACCCGGGCTATCCTGAAAAGGAGCAATTATATGGCAATTACTGGTATGCGGCTACTGCAAGGATAAGCTATTATAATCTAAAGGTTATGAGTAGGGGATTGCAATGTGATGATAACCGGCTAATAACTCTCATAGGTCCGGCAAACATCCTTATATATTTCAACTACGTTCGTGAAATTGCCAAACCGGTGCAGAAAAACGATGACAAAGGCATCAGTATCCCTGTAAGTATCAATGGTAAACCGGTATTTGAAGTGCCGGAAATAAAACGAACAGAAGGCCGGGTGGATTATTATGAATATCCCGGTGCTGTGCCCGATTATGTAGTTAATTATTCCAAGTGGGAATTTATCAATGGCTATATCATCCGCAACGGCGATCAGCCGTTATTCATCCCCTTTACAAGAAAAGAATACCTGCAGCAATATCTTCTTGAAATGGAATCATTTTATAAAAAACAGCGGGAAATGATGCTCAAATTCACCATTGTAACATCGCGGGAAGATATAGACAAGGAACTAAAAGAACGGATTGCTGAAATAAAAAAATTTACAGAGCAGGGTGTGTGGGGCTATAGCAAAGAAAATATGGAACAACGGATTAAGAAAGCAGAAGAGTTTTATCAAAACAAAAAAGAAGAGGAAGCTTCTAAAATTAAAAACATAACCAAAGAGGCGGATGATAACTATACAGCAAGTGTGCAGCTGATAAAAGATTACCTTCAAAAAAAGCCGGCTGCAGAACTGAACAATCCGGTTGCATACAAATTTGGAGACAAACTCGTCAATGCACTGTATGAAGTTTCCAATACCCGTAGAATGCTGAATGAGCTGGAAGCAAAACCCGGTGAAAGATCATGGGGACTGAACAAGCAACTCTGCTATATTAATAAAGACTATTTCAATAATGCTTTACCACCGGATGTACCGCAATTTATTGCCATCGAATTTGTGAACATTGAAAATGTTCATAAACACCTTAACGCAATCGTTGCCAACATTAACAGGGAGTATGATTTTAGTGCACTGAAAATGCTTTTAAACAAACCCCCGCAGCCTGCCACTGCGTCCCCTCTTAAGACTGGTGAAAAAAGCTATATAAGTTTTTATCAAAAGCAGATTCATTGAAGAGACTGATTTTAGTATTGGCACTGTTAAAAAATTTACTATGAGAAAAGACCATAAAATAAGGAAGTAAAATACCTGAATTAAAAGGGGATGAACCTTTTGCAAAACAATAAAAATAAATTTTGTATGAAAAAAATATTTACCTGTTTTTTTATATTTTTTGGTTTGTATAGTTACAGCCAAACAACCGAAAGTTTTGATATCGTAACATTTACTGTTCCAAAAAAATGGAAAAAAGAAATAGGGAACGGATATGTGAGCTATAGTATTACTGAAAATAAAACCGGCAACTATGCCAAACTGATTGTTTACAAAAGCCTGACCGGAACGGGTAATCTGCAAACCGATTTTGATTCAGAATGGAATGATCTCATCGCTACTCCTTATAAAACATCGGGCAAGCCGGAAACAGCAGAAGAAAATATGCCGGATGACTGGAAAGTAAAAACAGGACTGGCTCCGTTTACTTTTAATAAAAAGAAATCGGTAGCCACTCTGATAACCGGAATCAGCAATGGAAATAAAATCAGCCTTGTATTCTTAACCAATAGCGAAAAATACCAGGCCGACCTGGAAGCAATCGGCAATTCCATTCAGTTCAAAAAAGCCCCGTTAAATCAAACGACAACAAACACTTTACCTGCAAATAACAATACCCAACCAGCTACAGGTTCAACCTATACATTTATAAAAAGCAATTTTGATGATGGCTGGGTAAGCACTGTACAAAACGATTATGTACTCGTTGAAAAAAACAATAATTCTGTTTATCTCAATTTCCCGGTTCCTTACAATGCAAGTCAATTTAGTGGCACAGGAATAAGAGATGCTGAGTTTTATTGGGATAATTATGTAACGAAACTCTTTACTACAAAATCCAAACAGTATAATGATGGAGTAAGTATGGTGTTGAAACCACCTTATATGGAAGGCTATGCTACTGACAAACGTACCGGAAAATCCTGTTTCATTGGTATGTATCTTTTGATAATGCCAAATGCTGCAAGTGTGGTGATAGGAACAGCACCGGATGAAAAAGCATTTAGAAATCTTTTTCCCAAAGCAAATGACCCCTTTGGATCTGACCTTGCTGATATGACCCGTTATAACAAATTTGCTATCGCAGCCAGTGATGTAATTGGTAAATGGCAAAACGGAAATACATCCACTGCACAATGGTATTATGTAAGCCCGTCGGGTTACGAAAATTATGCTGGCATGACCTTGGCAGCCACCAGCGCCACATTTGATTTTAAAAGCAATGGCACTTACTCCAGCATCCATAACGGAGCAACCGGTGCAGTTGGAAACATGAGTACGTTTCAGCAGGAATATAAAGGAAATTATACAGTTACTAACTGGAACATTACAGCTACCAACCGATGGCAGGGAAAGACAGAGAAGTTTGATGCATCATTTATGGCAATAAGGGGCGGAAGAATTTTAAAATTGAATAATGGCCCCGGTCAGGGTTATAATCTTGTTAAGTTGAAATAAAGTAATTGATACCTTCGCAGCGATGAATAAATTTAAATCGCTGCGAATTGTATTTATGGGCACTCCTGAATTTGCTGTTGCATCTTTAGATGCATTAGTTAAAGAAGGTTGCAATATTGTTGGAGTCATTACAGCACCCGATAAACCAGCCGGCCGTGGAATGAAGATGAGTGAAAGTGCAGTTAAAAAATTTGCTTTAGAAAATAATCTGAAAATTTTACAACCGGAAAAACTCAAAAATCCGGATTTCTTAAATGAATTAAAATCTATCCATGCCGATCTGCAAATTGTAGTGGCTTTCAGAATGCTTCCGGAGGCAGTATGGAAAATGCCGCCGATGGGAACCATTAATCTTCATGGAAGTTTATTACCGCAATACCGTGGAGCAGCTCCTATCAACTGGGCAGTAATCAATGGGGAAAAAGAAACCGGCGTTACTACTTTTAAATTAAAACATGAAATTGATACCGGCGATATTTTGTTGCAGGAACATTTTCCCATTGGTGAAAATGAAACAGCCGGCGAAGTGCATGATAAAATGAAAGAGATCGGCGCAAGGGTATTAGTGGTAACTGTAAAAGGTTTGATTGATGGAACTTTGGACGAAAAACCACAAAACAAATTCCAAAATACAAATTCCAAAATCCAGGTTCTTCATCATGCTCCCAAACTTTCCACTGAAACCTGTAAAATTGATTTTTCAAAAACGATGGCTGAAGTTCATAACCTGATCCGAGGCCTCTCCCCTTTTCCCGGAGCTTTTACAAATCTCAATGGGAAAAATTTAAAGATCTATAAAAGCGAAAAAGTAAATGCTGAATTAAACGTGCCGAAAGAAACAGGAGAATATTATACGGATGAAAAATCATTTCTATACTTTAAATGCGCAAACGGGTTTATAGCAGTAAAAGAATTACAACTGGAAGGAAAAAAAAGAATGATGATTAAAGATTTTTTAAGTGGATACAGGTTCACCTGATCATTTTCGTTTCGATAATATTTTTTCTGCAATCATCAGGTCCAT
>CAZOOT010000012.1:20070-21812 GCA_964581455.1 uncultured Chitinophaga sp.
CGGGTATCGCCACCAGCAGTGATCCTGATTCTTTCCTTGTCAAACCATGCATCTATTATTTCCTGTCCCATGTCAGTATAATTCACAGGCAATACAAGAATTACCTGCAGATCATCATATGCTTCCAGGAATGTTTTAAGGGTATAATATAAAACCGGCTTATCATTCAGCAGCATAAACTGCTTTGGCAGTACCGCACCCATCCTTGAACCTGATCCTCCCGCAACGATCACAGCAAATTTTTTCATGTTGCAAAGAACCAGAAATAAAAGGAAATAAAAAAGGGAGTGTGACACACTCCCCAAAATATAATTTGAAATTATTTTAAGCTTTTGTTTTTTCTTCTTTCTTATTTTTTTCTGAAAAAACCAATTTGCTATTTTCTTTATCAAGATCGGCAATCACCACATCTCCCTGCTTTATTTGCATAGTAAGTATTTCTTCAGCCAATGGATCTTCCAGGTATTTTTGAATAGCTCTCAAAAGCGGCCTGGCACCAAATTGCTGATCATAACCTTTATCTGCAATAAACTCTTTTGCTTCTATAGTCAATTCCAGGTTATAGCCAAGATTATTCAGACGCTTCAATACATTCGACATTAAAATATCTATGATCTGGAAAATATTTTCCTTTGTAAGTGAATTGAAGATCACTATATCATCGATTCTGTTTAAAAACTCTGGAGAGAATGTACGTTTTAGTGCTTTTTCAATCACAGCTTTATTTGCTTCATCCTGGTGTTCATGCTTTGCTGCAGTGGCAAATCCGACTCCTTCGCCAAAATCTTTCAATTGACGGGCACCGATATTGGAAGTCATAATGATCATACTGTTCTTGAAATCTACTTTTCTGCCTAATCCATCTGTAAGCTGGCCATCATCCAGAACCTGCAATAGAATATTATAGATATCCGGGTGAGCTTTTTCTATTTCATCCAATAAGATCACACTATAGGGTTTACGTCGAACTTTCTCAGTTAACTGGCCACCTTCTTCATAACCTACATATCCGGGAGGTGCACCTATCAGGCGGCTGACGGTGAATTTCTCCATATACTCACTCATGTCAATTCTGATCAAAGCATCTTCACTGTCGAACAGGTATTTTGCAAGTGAACGGGCAAGTTCTGTTTTACCAACACCGGTAGGTCCAAGAAATATAAATGTACCAACTGGTTTTTTAGGATCTTTCAGCCCTACCCTGTTCCGCTGAACAGCTTTTACTACTTTCTGAATAGCATCTTCCTGTCCAACTACCATACCCTTCATATCCTCTGCCATACGGCGAAGTTTTTCTGTTTCAGCCTGTACCATTCTTGTAACAGGAATTCCGGTCATCATACTTACCACTTCAGCTATTTCTTCTTCACCGATCGGATATTTTTTATTCTTGCTTTCTTCCTCCCAGTCAGATTTTGCTTTTTCCAGTTCTTCCGCTAATCTTTTTTCAGTATCACGTAATGATGCAGCTTCTTCAAATTTCTGGCTTTTAACAACCCTGTTTTTTTCATTCTTTACATCCTCTATCTTTTTTTCAAGATCAATAATATTGGGAGGAACATTAATGTTTTTCAAATGTACCCTTGCACCCACTTCATCCATTACATCAATAGCTTTATCAGGCAGCAACCTGTCTGTCATATAACGATCACTTAGTTTTACACAGGATATAATTGCATCTTCTGAATAAGACACATTGTGATAATCCTCGTATTTGCTTTGAATATTTGTCAGGATCTCGA
>CAZOOT010000012.1:21822-50415 GCA_964581455.1 uncultured Chitinophaga sp.
CGATTGTTTCCTCAACAGATGGTGGTTCCACCAGTACTTTCTGAAACCGACGATCAAGGGCACCGTCTTTTTCAATATACATTCTGTATTCATCCAGTGTAGAAGCGCCGATACATTGCAATTCTCCTCTTGCCAACGCCGGCTTGAATATATTGGAAGCATCTAATGAACCACTGGCACCTCCTGCACCTACGATGGTATGAATCTCATCTATAAACAAGATCACATCCCGGTTTTTTTCAAGCTCATTCATGATGGCTTTCATCCGCTCTTCAAATTGTCCGCGGTATTTGGTACCGGCAACCAAAGCAGCCAAATCCAGTGAGATCACTCTTTTATCAAACAATACCCTGGAAACTTTTCTTTGAACGATACGAAGAGCAAGGCCTTCAACGATCGCAGTTTTACCCACTCCGGGTTCACCAATCAGGATCGGGTTATTCTTTTTACGACGGGATAAAATTTGTGAAACCCTTTCAATTTCTTTTTCACGGCCCACGATTGGATCCAAGGCTGCAGTTTCAGCAAGCTTGGTAATATCCCGGCCAAAATTATCCAACACCGGTGTTTTGCTTTTTACACTACCGGCAGCTTGCCTTGTTTTTGATTGTGAAAATTTCTTTTCTTCATCAAAATCATCCTCATTTTCATCGGAAAATTCAGCACGGGGCTCATTACTTTTTACTACACCTAATTCATTTCTGAAAAGATCATAATCCACATCAAACTGATTTAAAATCTGTGTAGCGATATTTTCTTTATTCTTTAAGATAGAAAGCATGAGATGCTCCGTTTCTACTGTAGGGCTTTTTAATGCTTTTGCTTCCAATACTGTTACACGGATCACTTTCTCTGCCTGCTTGGTCAAAGGAAGACTGTTAATATTTGCAATATTCTTGCCTGTTTTGTCTTTTACGGCAAGTTCTATTTCTTTTCGAAGTTCATAAAGATCTATATTGAAACTCTTCAAAATTTTAATAGCTGTATTCTCACCTTCCCTGATCAGTCCCAACAGCAAATGTTCTGTGCCAATAAAGTCGTTTCCGAGCCTTAATGCCTCCTCTCTGCTGAAAGAAATGATTTCCTTGACCTGTGTTGAAAAATTGTTATCCATATTAAGATAATTGCTTGTGATACAATAATAACAAATATTTTTGGTTGCTGATTCTTTCTATTTATAAACGGAATGTTGATAAACTTAGTTGTATGCAGTTCAAAATAGATACCAAAGAAAAATTTCATGCCATCACAGTGACCGAAACCACCTTAACTGCTGATATGGCAGCAGAACTCTCTGATAATCTGATTCCCTACCTGCAAAATGACGTAAAAAATATTATTCTAAAGCTAAAAGAGCTACAATCTTTAGACGAAGCAGCAGCTGAAAACTTAGTTAAGCTACAGCAAATTTTTTACGAAAACAATTCTTCTTTTGTCATTTGCGAATTGCAAAAATCTGTTGTAGAATTTCTTGATGCTATACAACTTCTGGAAGTTATGAATGTAACCCCCACTGAAAGCGAAGCCTGGGATATTGTACAGATGGAAGAAATAGAAAGAGAATTGTTAAATGGAGAAGAAAATTTATAGTTTAAAGTTTCGGGCTCATCAGAATGTCTTACCATTTCCGAAAAAAGTTTCTCTATTTTCGTATAAACGCATACTAAAAAACTAAACCAGAATCGCTTTCATGCTCGCAGTTACTATTCTTGGAAATAATTCAGCAGTTCCCGCTTTTAACCGACATCCTACCAGCCAGGTAATTACTTTAGACGGATTTAACTTTTTAGTGGATTGTGGTGAAGGAACACAGATACAGATGATGCGTTATAAGATCCGCAGAAGTAAGATTTCGCATATTTTTATTTCACATCTTCACGGAGATCATTACTTTGGGCTGGTTGGCCTCATCAACAGTTTTGGATTATTAAATCATCAACAGGAATTACATTTATATGCCCCCTCTCCGCTTCAGGAGATCATAGAACTGCAGATGAAAGTAGCAAACACCAGCCTGCCTTTCCAGCTATATTTTCATACGATCAGTAAAACCGGCACCTTGATAGACGATCCGAAATTTGAAGTCAGGTGTTTCCGTACCAATCACCGGATTGAATGTTATGGTTTCTCATTTATACAAAAGAAAAAGCCCAGGAAATTAGTTGTTGAAAAAGTGAGAGCTGCCGGCATACCTGCCACTTTTTATAAAAGGCTTGAAGAAGGAATGGATTACACCTCAAAAGATGATAAGCTGATAAAAAATGACGAGGTTACTATCAAAGCACCCAAAGGGAAAATCTATGTTTTCTGTGCCGACACCAGGTATGACGAAAGCTTGCTTCCTTTTTTGTACGAAGCAGATATGATTTACCATGAAACAACTTACCTGGATAATTTGCAGGAAAGAGCTGAACTGCGGTTTCACTCTACAAGTAAACAGGCAGCTACAATGGCTATGAAAGGAAAAGTAAAAAAATTACTGATTGGCCATTTCAGCAGTAAGTATCCCGAACTGGATGAATTTGAAAAAGAAGCAAGAGAAGTTTTTGCAAATACTGAGATTGCTGTGGAAGGGGTGACGTATAGGGTGTAAGGAATTATTTGCATTTTCATTCACCCCCAAAATCCGCAGTTTACTCAATCTGTCTTGTTGTTTCGTAACCACAATCTTAATTTCAACGAGCCATAATAACAATTATTTTACTTAAATTATAGACTGATTTCCTATAAATCAATCCACCTATAACTCTGAAGTATGAAAATTTACTTATCAGTTGTGGTTTTATTTTTTGCATGTCACTTGTGCGTTGAATCTCAGGTACTGTATCATATACCAGAAAGACATGATATTGACAGTATAATTCTCGCAAATAAGAAAAAAACTTTAAACTCATTAAAAGGAAGTAACAGGATCGATATGCTTAATTCGATCAGCGAGGATTTTTTTTATACTGGTTATAACATAGGGCTTAATGAAACACAAAGAACTGACTCAATTTTATATTATGCTAAAGTTGCAAATAATGAAGCGAACGAATTAAAATACAAAAAGGGTGTCCTGACTTCATTATTGCAGTTAATATCCGGAGAATTAAGCAGGTCAGGTATCCCCGCCGCTGAAAAATATGCTCAACAAATTATCTCGGATAATAATGCAGATGACCAGTCAATGGGCAAGGCTTATTTTCTGCTTTCTGTAATTCAATACGAAGGCCACCGTCAATTTCAAAATGCAATAAACTCTTTAAAGCAAGCACTACATTATTCGCAAAAAACAAACGATGAAAAAACTAGTGGATTTGCTTTTGCAAGCCTGGGACTTTTGTATCTAAATCAAGGCGAATATGAAAAGGCTTTTGATCCTATCAGAGAAAGTCTGAAGATCGCAAGAAGTTTATCTGCAAGGCCAGGGTTTGATGTAGCGGCTTATTTTCTCGTTTTACGTTCTTATCAATATATTATTACGCTATACAAAAACGCCGGTGATTACGGCGCAGCATTGGAATATCTTCGACAGCTTCTTCAATACTCAGCTTCAAATAATAACAAGTTGAATATGGATGTCGAGCTTGGCTCTTTATATGCAATGAACGGGCATTATGATTCTTCAGTTTTCTATTTACAAAAATATATTGATAAAAATCCCGCTGTAATGTGGGCAAAGTTTCAATTGGCCCGCACTTATCAAATGGCAAATCAAAATGATAAAGCCGAAATACTTTTACGGCAATGTATTGATACGTTCAGTAAAAGAAACAAGGGGAAAACTACAATGATTAATTCCATCTATGCTGGTAAATTGTGTATGGAAAACAATAAATATGACCTGGCTTTACATTATGCGAGAGAAACATTTAACTCTATACAGAAAACAAATGACAGACAATATTTAATGGATCAATATGATTTGCTGTCGAAAGTTTACCGTCATTTTGGAATACTGGATTCGGCGTACCTATACCTGCAAAAATTTACTGCCTTAAAAGACTCGGGGCTTAGCAGGCAATTCTTGTTTCGTCTTAATAATTATAAAAGAGAAGCAGAGGATGAAAAAAATTCCGCCAGACTGGCTCTGTTAGATAAAGACAATAAACTTAAAGAACAGCAGTTACAACAGGAAATATTGATCAAAACACAAAAAGAAGCTGAAATTGCATTACTCAATAAAGACATTATTATTAAAGACCAGGAATTGAAAGAGGGAATCTTTCTCAAAGAACAAGGCGAAGCAAATATGGCCTTATTAGATAAAGAGAATAAACTCAAAACTCAAAAATTACAGGAAGAATCGTTTTTGAAAAAAGTATTATTGGCTGGATTTGCAGGGCTCCTTATTACCGGCTTTTTTATTTTTAGAACCATTATGCTGAAAAGGAGAAATGAAAAACTCCTGCGCCTTCAGTTAGAGAAAGAAAAAATAGCCCGGGAATTGGAAATTGAAAAGAAACAGGCCGAATTTCACCAACAAGCTACAGAACTTGAAATGCAGGCTTTGCGGGCACAAATGAATCCGCACTTTATATTTAACTGTCTCAGCTCAATCAATTGGTTTATTATAGAAAATAATTCAGAAGCAGCTTCAGATTACTTAACACGGTTCTCCCGCCTGATCCGTATGGTGCTTATCAATTCACAGAAATCAATAATTTCTTTGGAGGATGAATTGAAAATGCTTGAATTGTATCTTGATATGGAGCGTTTACGATTTGAAAACTCTTTTGATTATAACATCAGGATTTCAACCGAAATTGATAAAGAAGCCATACTGATTCCCCCTCTTATCTTTCAACCATTCTGTGAAAACGCTATCTGGCATGGACTGTTACACAAAGAAAACAACAGGCTACTTGATGTTGTAATCACCAGATATGACCATACATTAAGCTGTGAGATAACTGACAATGGAATTGGCAGGAGCAAGGCTGCTGAATTAAATAAACAACCCGGACCAAAACATAAATCTCTTGGCTTAAAACTTACCACAGAAAGGCTTGCTCTTTTTAATCAGGAAAGAAAATTTTCTGCTTTTTATGATATTGAAGACCTGAAAGACACAGATGGAAATGCCATGGGAACCAAAGTAAAGATCAAAATTGCTTACACAACCATCCCGGAACAAAAACTTTACCAGAATTAAAATTGCTTAAATGATAAAAGCGATCATTGTTGATGATGAACCAAAATGCTGCAAAACGTTATCTGCACTTCTGGACCGCTTTTGTCCTGAAATTGAAGTAACAGCTGTTTGTTCAAACGGACTTGAGGCATTAACAAAAATCCGGGAACATTCTCCATCCCTGGTTTTTCTCGATGTGGAAATGCCAAAGATGAATGGTTTTGAAATGCTGGCGCAAATACCAACTATAAATTTTCATCTTATTTTTACAACAAGTTATGACCAATATGCATTGAAGGCTTTCCGTTTCAGTGCAATTGATTATTTATTAAAACCCATAGACCGCGATGAACTGCAGATATCTGTTCAAAAGGTTGTTCGACAAATGCAGATACCTGTTCCCCAACAACTGGAAATTATGATGGAAAAAATAAATCAGCCCGCAAAGCCTATCAACAGGATCGCATTACCCACCATGGAAGGCCTGCAGATGATCTTAGTTGAAAATATCATCAGATGCGAATCTGACGATAATTACACGATCCTTTTTCTGAAGGATAAGAAGAAACTTATTGTATCCTCCACATTGAAAGATATTGAACTAATGCTGGATGAGCATCCTTTCGTCCGTGTTCATCGTTCACACATGGTGAACCTGAACGAAATTGAAAAATACCTGAAAGGTGAAGGGGGTAATGTCATAATGAGCGATGGCTCAGCTATAGATGTATCACGCAGTAAAAAAGAAACCCTTCTTAAAAAATTATTGCCTAACAGAGAATAACGATCTTTCTCTTTCCCTCAACAATTCCCTGCATTCACTTCCGATTTCCGCAACTCACTCAATCTAATTAGGTTTCAGATACATTATCCAGGAACTTGAAGTAAGATTGGAGCGGACATTTTAAAATCACTCTTTCCTGCAATAACCAATTTTATAACTCGATAAAATAAACAACATGAAAAAGAATCTAAGAATTTTAACCCCGCTTATGCTTCTGGCGCTGGTCGGCTGCCAGAAAAACATTCAACAACCCGCTGAACAAAAGGATTCAGAAATAGCCGGTGCGGCGGCGAAAAAGGGTGCTCCTTCAAGCGGAACTGTATATCTGATTGTCACCGTGGATGATGCCACCGGAAACATGATACGTAGTGACAACGGAACATCTTACACTCATGGAACAGACCGGATAGAGGCGCAACTATTATCCTCAGACGGCAACTTTTATATGAACACAAACAACAACACGGTCAAATCTCCAATCAGAACCATGCAGTTTCTTCCGGGTTCAGATGTGGTTCTTTCCGGGAAAAGAAATTATAGCCTGAGGACTTCTGCTCCGCAGGATGCGGCTATCAACAACGGAAATACAAAATGGATTCAAAACCTGGAAGTTGGAGAATCTCAGTATATGAGTTTCAGAGCATGGGGGGTACAACAACAGGGTGTGGTTGACTGGAAATTATTATTCAGAAACGGACCGGAAAATAATTCTACTTCCCCGACTGACTATATACGGGTAACAAGGACGGCATCAAATCCTGATACATGGACAATAGAACCAGCAGGAAACTACTCATCACCGGCAGCTAAGGCAAGATTGGTAAATGGAAATGATAGTCCTTTTGGTTCGGAGTACTACGAGGCGCCCTTCAGGTTGACGTTAAGAAGAAAGTGAAATTCCTAATTCAATCATTAAACTAAACTGATTTGAAAAAGCTACTCATCCTCTACGCCATTTTACTTTCATTGTTTATAACGAATCATACATTCGGCCAATGAGAGGCCCGGTATAATGGGCCAGGTAAAATAAGGCCGACCAGGCAAGAGCCATGGCTATTGATGCAGCAAGTTATATTTATGTAACCGGCCCGGGTGAGGAAAGGAAGGGAAATTATTTCAATCAAAACACCAGAATAAAATTTCTTTTAGCACAGGAAGAAAAAGTGAAACTGAGTGTTTATTATTTATTGGGTCATGAAGTGGCAACCTTAGTAAACGAAAATAAGGCCGCAGGCAGTCATATAGTAAATTTTTCAGCAAACAAACTTTTACCGGGAACATATTTTTACCGGATACAGGCCGGAGAAATAACAGAAAGTAGGAAGCTGGTGATATTGAAATAAACAAATGTTTAATAAAAAGGGAAAGAGGTATTAGAACAACGTGATAACATCTGATTGATTTTATACCATCCTTGTCATAAAGGGTCTGCTTCAATAAAGCAGGCCCTTTTTATTTCGATGCAATTATTTCATCATCCACTCATAAAACAACGGGAACTCCATTCTCCATCTTGCTTCATTATGCATTCCGTCTGTCCGTATCAGGATCGTCATTTTTGATTTAGAAACCCTGTGCATTTCATTAAATGCTTTTAAGGTTAATGGAACCATTGTCTCCCCTTCCTCTTTACCGGCATAAAAATAAACTTTACCTTTCACTTTTTTCCCTCTCGTTTTTATTTCATCGAATATTTCAGGCGCTACCCAAAATGAGGGAGAGAAAACTCCAGCTCCTCCAAATACTTTTGGACAATCCAGGATAGCGTATAAAGAGATTAAGCCGCCCATTGAACTACCTGCGATAAAAGTATTTTTTCTTTTTTTCAATGTCCTGTAGTTTTTATCGATATAGGGTTTTAAAGTTTTGGCAAGGAACTGAACATATTCTTTTCCTTCGCCGGTATTGCCAGCTAATGAAGTTGATGAAATTGAAAAATCGTAAGGTGAATATTCATTTAATCTTTTGACACCTGCATTGTCAATAGCCACTACAATGCTTTCCCCGGATTCAGCAGAATCCAAAAATTCATCAATTCCCCACTCACCGGAAAATGAGGAACTGTCTTCAAATACATTTTGCCCGTCATGCATATAAAGAACGGGATATTTTTTCCTCGAGTTCTCATATCCTGCCGGCAAGTAAATCCAGACTCTTCGATACCTGTTTAGTTGAGGAATGAAAAATTCAGAATCAATGACAGAAACATTTTTTGAAGCCGTGCTTTTTTTTACAGCTGCATTAAATTTATCTTTCCAGCCTTCTACAGCAAGTTCAATCTTTTCAACCCCGTCTACTTTCAGTATCCTGTTACCAATATCTTTTCCATCAGCACTACATTCCACTTTATCCCAGTTGCCTCTTGTTAATTTAAATTCATAGGATCCGGGCTTAAGGGAAAATTCCAAAAAATAACCGGTTCCGCTTTTTTGTAACTTATAATCTTTATGCTGTGGGTTCCAGCCATTAAAAGAACCGGCTATAAAAACATCTCCGGCAATCGGATGATCAACTGGTACTGAATTTAACTCTAGCCTGATTTTTTGCTGGGCTGTTGCGATGATGGCTACCGGTGTTAAAAAGAAAAAAAATATAATGATTCTGACCATCGTTAAGATTTTATAAAAACTACATAATGACTAAAGCTGCTTACTAAAATTGATGCCCCGATTTGCAGGGACATATCGGGGCAAAACATTTTTTTAATCAGAAAAAAGAATGAAAATAATCCATTAAGTCATAAATCTGTCACTCATTTCATTTTTCAGTTTAATACTTCTCTTCCTGGTTGAGGAACTATCCGCAAATAAGGCTTCACAGTTTTCCAACCCTCCGGATATTTTTCCTTTGCTTCGTCATTGGTTACGGCAGGAACAATGATCACATCCTCTCCGTTCTTCCAGTTTACCGGGGTAGCCACTTTATATTTAGCCGTTAATTGCATGGAATCAATTACCCTCAAAATTTCATCGAAGTTGCGGCCTGTGGTCATGGGATAAGTTAGTGACAATTTAATTTTCTTATCCGGTCCGATAACAAAAACAGAACGTACGGTTTGATTCGTAGCAGCCGTTCTGCCTTCTGAAGTGCCGGGTTCGTCTGCAGGAAGCATATCATACAATTTTGCAATGGCAAGATTTGGATCGCCAATCATTGGATAGTTCACAGCATGACCCTGAGTTTCCTCAATGTCTTTTTCCCATTTTAAATGACTTTCTACCGGATCTACGCTTAATCCGATGATCTTACAGTTTCGTCTTGCAAATTCAGGCTCCAGACTGGCCATATAGCCCAGTTCGGTAGTACATACCGGTGTAAAATCCTTGGGATGTGAAAAAAGAATTCCCCAGCTATTTCCAAGCCATTCATGAAAATTGATGGTTCCCTGCGTGGTTTCAGCTGTGAAATCTGGTGCAGTTTCGTTCAATCTTATTGACATGGTTTTTGTTTTTAATTGGTGAATAAATTGTTTGCCTTACAAATATACAAATATGACAATGTCATTTCCTCAACGAATACCCTGATCCAGGGTTAAATTATTTGGAGGTATTATAATGTGTCTTTAACCGGCTGCTTAGGCCTGTTCAAAATATCTTTTATCGTTTTTTTAATGCCGGACTCTGGTATTTTCTTTGTTGAATCCTGTGGCTTATTTTGGCCCGTACTGTCTTTTCCAAAAAGTTGATCTAACAATTTGTCTTTTGTTTTTTCCATAACTTGTTCTTTTACTGCCTGAATGGAGTCTTTTACTTTTTGTTTACTGCTGTCAATTTTAGCCTGAATAAAATCCTTTGCCTGATCTTCCAGTTGTTTAATGGCATCGCCTGCAATCTCTTTGAGGTTAATCCCTATGACTGGATCAGTGATGCTGCCTGTCATCTTAATATGCAGTGAAATAATTTCTGAAAGATTTAAAGGAATGCCTTTTTTAACTGCGTCTGCTGCCAGGTTATTGATGAGATTATTTCCCTGGGCTCCCATCAATTTTCTTGGCAACTTCATTTGAATGGCATAGTCTATGGAATTATCAAAACCATGAAACCCGCCAATCTCCATTTCTATTTCATCAATTTTTAAAGCGAATGGTTTTACCATTACTTTTCCATTTGCAAATTCTATATAATTCTTTATATCTTTTACTGTGATTGATTTTAGCTGATCAATACCCAAAGCTGCTGCCAGTTTTTCAAGAGGAGCAAATTTCTTTAATACACCCTGCAACAACAACATATTACCATTTCCACTAAGGCTGCTCATTTTTGGCATCATACTGCCCAGCAGATTTCCGGTCATTGTAAGTTGTGAATTCAATTTGCCTGAAAGAAATTTACCAATCGGCATCAGTACCTGAACTGTGTTATAGGATAAAAAGGCTTTTTGAATATCCATGTCTTTAATATCATAGCTAAATCGTATATCAGGTTCTTGTTTATGAAGCCTGGTGGAATAAGTTCCGTTAATTGCTACATTGCCATCAAGCACATTTGCAGTGACTTTTTTCAGCACTATTTCTTCATTATCTATTACTATGTTACCATTAATATCATTATAATCAACCTTTTCATATTTTACCTGGTCTACTTTGGCATTAATTGAAAATCTTACATTCTCCGGAACCAAAAACACCTGGCTGGCTTTAGCAGCATCAGCAGTTGCTGTATCATCTGAAATACCCAGCCAGTCATTAAGATTTATTTTATCTGCCTGTACATTCAGGCTTCCGGTTAGCTCCTGATTCTCCATGAAGAAGCCAATAAGATTATTCAGTGAACCATTGCTACTAAAACCTGTATTCAAGTACTGACCATCCAGATTACTTATGATCACATTTTTTGGATTAAATAAAAGAGCTGCCTCCTTAATGGAAATTCCTGAAGGATAATCTTTAGATATATACTTAAGATTTTTGACAGATGAGTATCCGTCTAATATTATTTTATCATACTCTTTTTTTGTGATAGCTGATTTGTTTCCGGAAAATCCCATATCAGCATTCAGTTTGCCGGCGATGCTGGTTCCGGGTTCCAGTGTGGCAAATTGTTTGATATGATCTAAAGTGAAACTGCCTTTTGCATGTCCTGAAAAATCCAGTGCAGAAAATGGTTTGCGTAATTGCAAGGTAAAATCAACCGGATCGTTACCTATTTCTATATGACCTGAAGAAATATTGATAGTAGTATTATCCGCAACTCCTCCATTATTCTCCAACGTGGCTTTTATGTTTCCATTATTTATTGGCTGAGGAAAATCTGCAGCAGCATACAGCAGATTTTTAATTTCAAAAAAACCACCGGCTATAAAATTGCCAGATTGATTTTGTATAGCTTTCAGGGGGCCCCTGACAAATGCATCTGCCCACACCTGGCCGCTTAATTTTGTTTCCTTATCCAATTTGATCATTTGAGATAATTGGGATAAATCAAGTTTACCTTTTACCGATGCATCAATCAATTGGGTGGTCACCGGGTTTTTATATAACAAACGAAAATCAAATGGTTCGTTATCCATTTCAAGATGCCCCTTTGAAATGTCCAAAACAGAATTATCGGGCAAACCATCCACATTACTGGCTTTTAATGTTAATTGAATATTTTTTACCGGCTTGGGCAAATCCGGGTATTGAAAAGACGCATCTTTCACTTCCAGGTTTACATTATAAGCAGGCATCTGCTGCGGTGTATATGTCCCTTTTACAAAACCATTGAATATCGCTTTACCACTTGTTTTAATTTCTGAAAAATCTTTTTTATACATGACAGGTATCATGGATAGAATTTCTTTGAAATCATTGGAAGCTGATTCAAAAGTAATGTCCATCTTATAACTGCTGTCGTTGAGCAATTGGAAAAAACCCCGGGCAGACAATTTTAAATCATTCAGTAAAATATCTTTTGTATGAAAAGTGTAGGTGTCTGTATTGTTATCAATTACAATATCCGTTTCTACAGTTGTTTTGGTGCCCGACAAATAAGGAATTTCATCCTGGATAATGGTGACTGATGAAGCCTTTGTGATGGTGGACAATGTATAAACATCTGCGGTAAGATTGCCGCTTCCCACATGATCAAAGTTTATTAATTCGGTAAATGTATTAGAAACTTCATCTTTATAAACTAAGTAACCATTGCTGATTTGATATTTATTAAGAGTAAGCTTAAAAACAGATGTATCAGCACCAGCAGCAGATGTATTAACTTCTTTTACAATATCCCAATTAGCTTTTCCATCTTTATTCACCAATGCATGAATCTGTGCAGAGTCAAAATAAAGCCCATAAAGTTTAATGTCCTCTCCCTTCAGTACATTAAATAAACCGGCAGTAGTTTCTGATTTTTTTGCTTTGAGTAAGGTATCAGTGGAAAATTCATTTAACCCGGTTATTGAAAGATCATCTATTACTATAGCTACTTTAGGAAAATGCCGGAAAAGCGAAAGCTTCACATCAGAAAAAACAATTTTAGCATTCAGGCTTTTATTGATTTCTTTTTTTACAAGAGTTTGAATTTGTTTTTTGAAAACTATCGGAATTAATATTGCCAGGGCAATTAATACAATAAATATTATCCCGGTAATTAGAAGAAATTTTTTCATTATCTGTCAGCGGAATGTTGAGCGTTAGGAAGGTAATCAAAAAAAGTACCGGAGAATAACATACTATGAATTTTGCAAATTATTGAAAGCAGGATGTAAGTGGCTATGCATTGGACGATCAAGTCAGGTTACAAAACTTTTGTAAGAAACTGAAAAAAAGACACTGATGTTGAAACAATAATAATGGCGTAACCATTTTATGTTTTTCCCAATTTTAAACTAAAAGCCGGTTGATCGCTTCATAGAATTCGTCCAATGAAAAAGGTTTTTCAAAAAATACATCCGCTCCGTTTTCCAGAGCAACATCTCTGACAGTTCCAAAACCTGTGATCATAATGATTTTGATGTCAGGGTACTTTTTTTTGATATAACTGATAAAATCAACCCCGAATCCGTCGGGAAGCTTATTATCCAAAATGATTAAACTGGGATTTTGCTTTCGCAGGTATTCATCGGCAGACAAAAGGCTATTTACAAAATCCAGTTGAAATTCTCCTTCACTGAGGATCATATCCACTACCAAGCGCATTTCGCCTTCGTCTTCAACAACCAGGATTTTTTTGGTCGCTTTGCTTTCCAATGTTTGTATATTATTCATAAAGATAGATTTAGTTTGTTGCTTATTACATTCCGGAATGAAGTCCGGGGAAATATAGAATCTAATTGATCGCAATTTCCCTGCCAATTATTGAAGAAAGAATTCTGGCAGAAATTCATTTATATGAAAAGAATACTGGTCTCAGAATTGTCACCTAAAATCCTTGCCCGCAGGCAGACTTGATTCGAATATTTTTATTTTAAGGAATAGAACGAGTCACCGTGTTTTTTTACAACCTCGAATGGGGGAAAAATGTACAAAAAAGACCAACCTATGACAGGACGACAATATCAACCGGGAAAAACACTATGGCTGAAATGGCTGTTTTTTTAATTACCGGGAAACAGTTGCAATAGTTGTGACCTTTCTATTGACACTGATTTTTCTCACTCTCGGAATATAGGCAGTTCGCACCTCCAGGTTTTCAGCAGTTACATCATGCCATTCCAATATATACACTTCACCGTGAAATACTGGCACACCGGTGGTTGACCATGGACCTGATTCCTGCAAAATAATGCCTATGGTACCCTCTGGTGAGATTTTGAGGACACTACGACTGCCAGTTGCAGCTACATAAATAGTTCCTGTAGAATCAACCGCCAATCCACGGCAATAGGAAGAGGTTGTTTCCAATGGCAGATCGCTTCTGTCTTTTCCAACAAAAGTCGCTATGGTTGATACTGTTCCATCCATAGTAATCTTTCGGATTGTATTTGCGTTGGCATTACTCGCTTCCGTAATATAAAGTGAGCCGTCAGGTCCTAGTGCTATATCATTGATGAACTCAAATATCTTATTGGTCGCTATTACTGACTCATTTCCGTCAGCTGTCCTCCTGATAATTTTTGAAGAACCAGGCCTTGTGTATGCATAGTAGATGTTTCCGTCTTTACCAACTACGAGAGGAAAATCAGAACTCATAATAAGAGCAGGTTTTTCATTTTGTGATGTTACTCTTTCAAAATACCCACCAAAATTTTTTGGTGATCCTGCATAGTTTCCATCCGCATCAAAGGCTAACCAGTGAAACCTGGATGCCGGCAAATAAATAAGCTCGCCATTCGTATCAATTTTCCAAACACCTTTACCTGTGTCAGTAAAATAGATCTGACCATACTTATCAATCACAATACCTGAGCCGGGATGGGCGATTGTGATGGTTGCAAAGAATATGCAAAGCATTAAACCAACAAATGTCTTTATCACAGAAGCAAGGTGTTTCATCTAAATTTATTTATACAAAGGAACTGAATCGTACTGAATGAAAACTGGAATTTAGATAAGAGGATTGAAGTTCTTGATATAGCGCAATTCAGGATGTTCCATTAATCAGTTGTTTCTGAGAAAAACTTTGGATGAATGATGCTTATTCCATGTCTTTTCTCCGTACTGAGTTTGAAAATAACCTACTGAAATTTTACTTCATTATCCAGTTTTAAGTTTTTTTCAAAATCGCTAATATTTTTCAGAGTTACCATTGCAATCTGTTCCAATGCTTCTTTTGTAAAAAAACCCTGGTGAGAGGTGATCAATACATTTGGAAAACTTATCAATCTTGTAATTATATCATCCGCAATAATCTTTTCAGAAAGATCCTTAAAGAAAAGTTTCTCCTCCTGTTCATATACATCAATACCCAAATAACCCAACTGCTCTTTTTTTAAGGCTTCAATGGCTGCAGTAGTATCAATAACTGCGCCGCGACTGGTATTGATCAGCATGGCCCCTTTTTTCATCTTTGAAAAAGCCTGTGTGTTGAAAAGATGTTGCGTTTCGGGCACCAGGGGACAATGCAAAGAAATGATATCACTTTGTGTCAGCAGATCACCCAATGGGCAGTATTGCACACCTGCCTTTATCATTTCTTCTGAAGTAAATTTATCAAAAGCCAAAATTTTACAACCAAACCCAAGCATGATCCTGCAAAATGCCTGGCCAATCTTCCCTGTACCAATTACTCCGACAGTCTTCCCATGAAGATTGAAGCCGGTTAAATTCTCCAGTGAAAAATTAGATTCCCGAACCCGGTTATATGCTTTATGTGTCTTGCGGTTAAGAGTGAGTATAAGTGCAACAGCATGCTCAGCCACAGCTTCGGGGGAATATGCCGGCACACGAACTATTTTAATATTGTTTTTCGATGCAGCTTCAAGATCAATATTATTAAAACCAGCACAGCGTAAAGCAATCAATTTAATGCCGTTTGACGCAAGTTGTTCAATTATTTGTTTATCTGCTTTATCATTTACAAAAAGACAAACTGTATTATGTTCCTTTGCCAATGCAACCGTCACTGTATTTAAAGCAGTTTCAAAGTAACTGAATTGGTAATGGCCATCTGAATTTGCCTGGTCAAAATATTTTTTATCATAAGATTTGGTGCTGAAGAAAGCGACTTTCATACTGCAAAGAATTATGGGAGAATGAAGCTGCTGTTTTATCTCAAATTAAATTTCAGTATCGGGGTGTCAACAAATCAGCTCCTTGTAATTTTGCCCGTCTTTTTAAAAACTGGCAGTTGTTAAAATCTTCGTGCCCGGATATTGAACAGTTCCATCATCTTCGGCTGTAATGAATATTTTAGTGGGTTTAATTGAAGAAACTGTTTCAAAAGATGATTTTAATCTTTTTGAAAGAAAATTTGTTGAACTGTTTATTTGTCCGATATTTTTGACATACGCCTCATCTGTTTCCATCCAGACAACATAGGTATTCATTGCCGGTTGTAGCCTGCCGGGTTCAGACAGATTTGCCAATTCTACCTGGATAGTATAATTTTCATTATTGTCTTTCTTCACTTTTACTGTGCCTTCTGCAGCGGGAACAACAGATGAAGTTTGAAAAGCAATCTTGCTCGAGCAAGATTCAAATAAAAACATTGTCATAATTCCAAGTAGAAATAATGAGATATTTTTTGTCCGGATGCGTTGTATTTTAAGTTTCATTTTCCTGTTTTTATTTTATGTGTATAGCCCCCTATCCCCAAATACAGGGGTAAATGTTGGAAGCGCTAAATATATTTTTCTTGCAGATACAAAGGTCAATTACTTTTTTGCAGGTAGTGTTATATAAATCTGTAAAAAACTTATATCATTCACACTTCACAGGAAATAACATAGAGCTGATGTTATGGTTTATTCCCGACTTTGTTCAAATTATAAATTGGTAAAGACCTGTTAGCGCAGAAGTTAATTATCTGTATTTAAATATTATCCGAAATATTATGTAAAAGATCCTTTTGGGACAGAACGAAGTGGACTGAATTTAGTATATAATTATAGATGCCGGATGTTTACTCACACATATCAGCATCATGATTTTCGTTCCAATTTGTGAGGCGACGCCGGGGCAACTATTAACGGTCACGATCTTAGTTTGAGAAATTTCCTTTTGCCTACGCTTCTGTTGGTAAAAATACAAAACAACGGCAGTGTAGGGGAACACCAACAACATTGTTATAATTATCGAATGTTTTTTTTATTTCATAGTCTTACTACCCATCTGTATACCCAATTTTTCGTATTCAATATCATTTGGCTCCCACAGTTCAATTTTATTGCCTTCTATGTCCATGATGTGAACAAATTTTCCATAACTGGCCGTTTCAATTTTGTCGGTAACTGTTACGCCGTCTTTTGTAAGCTGATCCACCAATGCTTCTAAATTTGCTACCCTGAAATTGATCATAAAGTCCTTGGTGGAAGGTTCAAAGTATTTTGTCTTTTCACCAAAGGGGCTCTATTGGGTAAACCCTTTTTGCGAGCTGTCTGCTCCTTGCCTCCATTCAAATACGGCTCCGTATTGATTAGTAATGAAACCAAGATGTGTCGAATACCATTCTCTCACTTTTTTGGGATCCTGGCATTTAAAAAAAATGCCGCCAATACCTGTAACTTTTTTTATGGATGAGTCAGCACTCATTTTAGCAGTGACTGATTTAAAAGTAAAACCAAGAAAAAAGGTTGCAATGAGTGCAAGGCTAATAAAGACTTTATTTTTCATTTTCTTCTTTTTAATTATTGAAAAGAACCCACATTAAATATACCGTTAACTTTCAGCTTTAAGAATGTCTCTCTAAAGAAATTTAATGATTCCGAATTATAAATTGTACAAAATTAATATAGGCAGGGAGAGCTTTTTCAAACTGATCCGGAGATACAGTTTCCCGATATCCTTTAAACATTTTTTTATGGAAAACCTAGTGAGGCTGGAAAACTGGAAGCAGGGTGTAAATTTTACAAACTGTTTTGCTGCATTGTTGAATTGCTTTGTTCTTCGAAATAATACATAACGCTGACAAAACGTTTTACATGATTCCTTGTTTCTCTTGGAAGAAAATGCTGAAGTTGCCAGAAATTTTCTTGACCAGATAGTGCAATAGCACGGGATACCTTAGCAGGACCTGAATTATATGCAGCAATTACCAATAACCAATCTCCGAACTCTGCATATAAGTGTTTGAGATATTTTGCAGCTGCTGCTGAACTTTTATCAATATAAAGGCGCTCATCAATCTCATCGGTGTCTATCCCAGCATGCTGGCTGTAGACGGCATCAGCTGCCAGATACCCGTAGCACCACTGCTGTTAGCGACTGCATCTGAAACCAAATTGGATTCTACAATAGCCATATATTTTAATTCCACAGGGATATCATATTTGGTAAAAATTGTATTAATGATACGCAACCTGGACCGGCTTCTTTTTTTAAGATTTGCTAATCCCCAGTTGTTATCTTTAATATATACTTCAGCAAACTGTAAAGCATTTTCATTCAAATCAAAACCTGGTACAGAAAAAACGGGCTCATCAGCAATATTTTTTTCAAAACCGGCGACTATATTTTTACCGGCATCTGATACTTTCTGCGTATTAGTTTCAATGATAAATGAACAACAGATCAGTAATACAACACTATATAATTTCATTCCTAACATACATACTTTTTAAATTGACAATTCCAAACTCCTTGTTTGGATGATAATAACAGGATTCATAGGTATACTCTTCAGATATTTGGTTGAAAACCAGTACGGAAGAACAGGAATTTCAGGGGGATTGGATGAGTTAATGGATTATTTTCTCATTTTGCCCTATTGCGCAGGAATCATGCCGGAATTTTATTTAGAAAGCTAACTAATTGAAAAACAGCAATAAATTTTGAAATACTTTTCTCGTTTGATTTTGCGAAGAATTATAGAAGAAATATTCATTTTATTTTGAGGTCTTTGAGATACATACTTAGCATTTTTCGTGATAAAAAAAATCGCAAAGGGTACAAAATTTTTATTTAAGAATCGCAAAGTTGTACTCTCTTCATTCAAATTAATTGTACCAGCTAAATGGCAAGACCCCGAACAAATTAAAAATTCATTCTATTTGTTCTTTAAAGCTTCTCTGACTTTCGGAGCAATCTTATTTCCAAAAATTTCGATGGATTTCATCAGTGATGCATGAGAAGGTCCGCCTACATCCATATGTGCTGAAAACCGAGTAAGGCCAAAAAGTTCCTGCACCTGTAAAATCTTATCAATCGCTTCACTGGCATTTCCGATAATTAAATGTCCTCCGCTACCGCGGCCGGTTTCATATTGTTGACGCTGATATGGAGGCCAGCCACGGCTACGTCCTATCCGGTCCATTTGTGTTGAATAAACCGGGTAATATTCTTCGGCTATTTTTTTGCTGTCGTCTCCGAAAAGTGTATGCATATGCACTCCAACCTGGAATTTGTTTTTATCATGTCCGTAATGATCATACACTTTCTTATAATACTCGAACAAAGGTTTGAATTGTGCCGGATTGCCACCAATGATCGCAAAGATCACCGGCAATCCGTATTTGCCGGCTCTTAAAACACTTTCCGGTGTACCGCCGACAGCAATCCAAATATTCAGTGAATCGTTGACTGCCCTGGGCCAAATGGCCTGTTGATTTAATGCTGGCCGGAAATTCCCTTTCCAGGTAATCGGATTTTCTTTATTGATCTTAACCAACAAGTCCAGTTTCTCTTCAAACGATTCATTATAATCTTCAAGATGGTAGCCATAGAGCGGAAATGATTCTGTAAAACTTCCTCTTCCTGCCATCAGCTCGGCTCTTCCGTTTGTGATCAGATCAATCATGGCAAAACTCTGATACAGTCTTACAGGATCTGATGAACTGATAACATTTACTGCGCTCCCTAGTTTGATATTTTTTGTAACTGTAGCAGCGGCAGATAAAATAATTTCAGGAACAGAAACGGCATAGTCTGGCCGGTGATGCTCACCAATGCCAAAAAAATCAAGTCCCACTTCATCCATCAGTTTTATTTCTTCAATGAGCTCCTGCAGGCGAAGCTGGGTAGATTGTGGTTTCCCGTTTTTATCAAAATGATTATCGCCAAACATGCTGATGCCTAATTCCATATTTTCAATTTGCCGGCGAAGGTACGAATCAGTGAAAGAATGCTCTTTGATGAAAGATATTGATTACTCAAACTAATTTGTAGCAAGTCTGGTAACCAACTATAACAAGAAGTTCAAAAATTAAATACAAAAGAAATTCAATTTAAAAACTTATCATAGACCTTGTATATCACCCTTCCTTCTCCACCTATAGATTCTGCAAAGCCTCTTGATTCTTTATTGCTTTCATTTACCGGATAATATAAACTGGATTTCAAACCAAGCCCTTCATGAAATCCATATACACTTAAGGCCAATGCTTTTGACAATCCTTTTCCCCTGTATTCATCCAGAACGCCAATCCCCAATATGCCGGCCCGCTGAAATTTTTTTGTCATGAAAAGTAATTTAGGAATATCAAATAAACCCACAGTTCCTTTGAAACTGCGGAAGAGTGGGGTCAGGTCGGGCAAAGCGAAACAAAAACCTACGGGTCTTCCATCTATTTCAGCAAACTGGATCTGCTGCGGATCGAGAACTGTTTTCATCGGTCCAAAAAATTCTTTTGCCGCATCTTTATCCAGTGTTGCAAATTCCCATTCATTCACAAATGTTTTGTTGAGCAACCCTACAAGTATTTCAATATCCTTATCCCAGTTCTTTTTTGAAATTGTCCTGATGCTACCTGAATGGGAGTTTGCATAGCGTTGCTTCGCATCCTGGTATTTTTTACTTGAAAAATTAATTTCATAATACCATAAGGGGTAGGCCGGTTTGTAATCCAGGCTTTCAATATACGATGCATAATATGGCGGATGCCAGGGAAAGGGAAACATCGGATCTTCATCATAGCCGGTAGCCAGAAATCCCATGCTTAACGGAGCTCCGCCATTGGACGGAGCAATTATTTTGGTAACTCCTTTATCCTTCAGCCATTTTTCAGCAGTACTAAACATTTCGCTTACCTCCTGGCTGCAATCTTTTGCAGCAGCAAAGAATCCGATAAAGCCTGATCCGGGTTGTTTTTCGGCCTGGAATCTTTTGTTGATGATGGCAGCACAGCGGCCAAGATCTTCACCATCCCTGGAAACAATAAATAAAGCAAATTCCATGTCCTTAAACAAAAGCGATTTCCCGTTGAACAATTTTTTTAGATCCTCATCTAACTCAGAAATATATTTTGGATGATCTTTCAGTAATTTTCTTTCCAGGGTAATAAAACGTTTTACTGCTGGTTTATTGTTAATGTCAACGGTAGTGATAATTCCTGCACTCATAATTTAGTTAATTTAAGGAAACCTGTTATGATCGGTTTTAGTGGTAAGGTTTAGTTTCTTTTCCGAAGATAATCTCCACATTTTAATTATTCATATTTTTTTGCGAAAGACTATAAATAAAAATTTGAAAACCGGATCTTCCAGGGTTAACTCTTCTGTCAATTATATGGTACATGTCTGGGGTAGTACACCGGATGGATGGGAGAATGATTTAAGTTTTTTAATTGTGAGTACTTAATCCTGTGGCCGGCGAAAAACACCTACCCTGGCATGTTACTTTTCTTGGAACAACAAATGACAGCTGATTTTTTTTCATGAATGGCATTTATACCAACAGAAAGGGGTACTTTCAGTTTTTCCTTAACCAACCAAAACTAACAATGCAAAATCTGTATCGCAACACAGCCATCTTTATTTTTATAATATTAATTGGTGTTCAGTGGGGATTTTATCAATCATATACCAGCCAATTCCCTCATTTTAAAAATGCAACAACACTCATTCATATTCACGGCGCTTTGCTGATGACATGGATGATATTACTGATCATGCAACCTTTACTCATACATAAGGGCAAGGCGCACCTGCACAGAAAGATCGGAAAAGTTTCATTCGTACTGGGGCCACTCATTATTATTTCCCTTTTCCTGATGGGCAGGGCTGGTTATTGGAGAGGTCATGGCACTGTCCCTGAGCAGATGATGCTTAACTTTATTGTGCTTGATATGAGGGGCTTTTTATCCTTTGCCATTTTCTGGTCGATGGCTATGATCTACCGCAAAATACCGAACACACATATGCGGTATATGATTGCTACTGGTATACTGGCTATCGGGCCGGGTATGGCCCGTGGATTGGTGCACAGTTTTGGAATGGAAATATGGGATGCCATGACAATCACTGATATTCTGGATCTGCTAATTGTTGGTGTATTGTTGGGTTTTGATTTATACAAAAAGAAAAACTATAAACCATTCCTGACGGTTTTCCTGGTATTGTTGATCAGTGCTGCACTCTGGCAATTGCGGGATACAGCTTTCTGGCAGACTTTTGCAAAAAATTATGTAAATCTGTTTTATTAATAAGAAAAAGTTGAATGATTGTCTATCGTTTGCAATGATGGACTGAAAATATTCTTACGTAGTGATGCGTGAGGACACGCATCGGAGCAACCCTTAACGGACACGAACCAAATCGGAAAGTTCTTTGCATTATTTTTATTAAAAACGGAAAGGACACAAAGTTTTTCGCAAAGAAAGTTAAATATTAGTTTGCTTTGGCCAGCACGGAAATTTCATTACATATGGACAGCCTTATCTGCAGCCTTCGAAATGACGAAGATTCTGTGGCTTTGAAACAACCTTCTTTCATCGGAGTCTTCGTCATTGCGAGGCGACTGAATTAGTTAAAGTACATCTTTAGGAAAATAAGCCGAAGCAATCTGATAAAAGATTAATTGTATTGACAGCCAAGCATTTGATATTCGTTCCGATGCGTGAAGGCATTGCGACAGTAATGCGGGCATCGATGCTTTCAATAATATTGCGGACACTAATCAAAGCGGAGCGTTTTATTTTGTTATGTTCATGAACGCAAGTGGAGATTGAATCCATTATGGAAATTTCCTGAAAACAGAGTATCTCAGTGAAATTTCAAGAAATACAAACAAAAAACCAATAACCAGGAAAGGCAAATACTGTTCTTCAATCCTTGTGATTTTGCTCGTTTGAATATTAGATTTTTCAAGATTGTTAATATTTTCAAATGCCGCTTTAAGATCTTCACCATTACTTGCGTAACTGTATTGCCCTCCTGTTCTTTCAGCCATTCTCATTAGTAATTGTTCATCGAATTCTGACTTTTGCCTTTCCCGGATATCTTGGGATGAGGTTTGCCTTATTTCATTAATTTTCCTTTTCGATCCGATTCCAATTGAATATATTTTTATATTAAACACGTTTGCAATTCCAATAGCAATGTCCGGAGAAATTGTTTCAAGCGAATTAACTCCATCTGACAAAAAAATTATGATTTTAGTTTTGCTCTCACTGTCTTTCAACCTATTTACTGACGTTGCAATACCCGTTCCTATAAATGTTCCTGCTCCGGTTAAAATGCTGCTTGAAATATTATTGATTTGCTCAATTACGGCGTTGGTATCAGTAGTCAATGGGCATAATGTAAGACTTTTGTTGCCAAAAATCACTACCCCAATTCTGTCACCAAACCTTCCATGAACAAAACGTTTTGCTACTTCTTTTGATGCTTCAAGCCGGTTTGGTAATATATCTTTATTATACATACTCCCGCTTACATCAAGACAAAGCATGATGTCAATTCCCTGCCCTTGGAAAAATTGATTTGAAAATTTAAGTTGGGGCCGGGCTAATGCGATCATTAAAAAAAACAGACCGAAACAACGAAGCATAAAAGGAATATGAAAAAAAAGGGATTTGATCCCTTTCGGTTTAGCAAGAAATTCAGTAGTACTAATTAATATTGACGCCTTTTGCCTGTTACTCATTTTTACGTACCAAATAATAAGAAGAGGGATTACTATTAGTCCATACAGTATCCAGGGATAATCAAACTCAATATTTTTTAACCAATTTTCCAATTCAGTTTCAATTTTTATCAGGCTTTTCCAGACTTTAACAGGTGAACTGCTTTAACAAAATTTCTGGCAGTTGAGATTTCCTCATTAACCTTATTACCAATATCTCTGTCAGCAAACCTTACCGAATCAGCCTTTTTTACAAGTTCATAAAATGCTGCTTTATTTTTTTTATCCAATTCTACCCGATCCAGTATGCCAATCCACTCTTCTGTAGTACAGTACAATACGTTTATGTCGAATTCTATTGAAAAATACTGACGACATAACTGATATAGCTGATGATAATATTCTTTAACTGCATCTTTATCCAAAACTTGTTTCTTTTCGAGCAGGGCTAATTGCTCAAGAATCCAATCAATGGAATTCAGCATTTCCTTTTTTGTTAACGTATTACTTTTTATTCTTCTTCTTTTTAAAACCACCCATGACATAGTTATCAGTATAATAACAGCCATTAAGCCAATTAATAAATTCGTTTGTGAATTATCAGACTCTTTAGGGGATTGCATGATATCTTTTATATCATGGTAATTTTTAAGATGTGAAACATCTGCCGGGGATACTTTTATTTTAATGGATGCTGTACGCAGGCTAACCGGATTACGGGAAGATTTTTTGCTGATTAAAACATTAAATGCCGGTATATTCCAGGATCCTTCGTCGAAAGAAGTCAGTATATAAGTTTGCTCATAATGATTTACGCCGTTTTTAATTACTGTATCAATTTTACCTCTTTCAATCACCTCAAAATGATTAAATGTATCCGGAATTTGAGGCCACTTTAAAATTTGATTTTTTTTTACATCTACATTATCTACTGTTAATAATAATTTAATCGGCTCCCCGATAAAGATGGAGTTATGGTTAACCGATGAGTTAACGTTTTGAGCCAGAAGCGGGGAAAAAAATTGAATTGTCTCAACGAAGAGAAATAATATAAAAAATTTTATTGCTCTCACCTTACTTTTTGAAGAAATAGTTTCTGCAAATCTGTTATATAATCTTTTCCTGTCTCAAGCGATAATAAATCTGCACCAGCCTTCTTAAATGCCGCAACCGTATAATCTGAAATTTTTTGGAATTGCCCGGCATATTGCCTGCGAACAGATTTATCCCGGGTATTTAGTAACATGGTTAAACCCGTTTCAATATCTTTTACCTGAAGCCAACCTGCATCTGGCAGTTCCTGATCAACTTTATCATAGACTCTAAGTCCTATTACATCATGTTTTCCCGATAGAATACAAAGTGTATTTTCATACCCATCAAATGCAAAGTCACTTAGTATAAAAACAATGCTCCTGTGACGGGTTATATTAATTAAAAAATCAATCGGTTTAACTAAATCTGTTTTTGATGAAGAAGAGTTTGCCGACAATAATTCTTTAATTATGTATTTCGTATGATCCGGATTCTTCTGAGGTGGCAAAAATTTATGTGTTTTGTCACTGAATAATATCAGTCCGATTCTGTCATTATTGAAGTTGGCTGAATAAGAAAGATCAGCACAAATCCGTGTTAACATTTCCCGTTTGCTCTGGGAGGTCCCAAAAAGAGTGCTTGGGCTTATATCAACCAGGAGATATATAGAAAGTTCTCTTTCCTCTTCAAACAATTTAGTAAAATAATGCCCCATCCGGGCTGTTACATTCCAGTCTATAAATCTCACATCATCTCCGGGTACATATTCTCTCACTTCTTTGAATCGTAAACCCGAACCCTTAAATGCGCTTCTATATCCCCCCGCAAATGCATGGTTTGCCAACCATTTGCTTTTTATTTCTATTTTTCTTACCTGCTTTAATATTTCTTCAGCTGTCATCAAGGTGTTTTGACTTTTTTTTGAAGTAATTCATCAATGATATTTTCAGTTGAAATTCTATCGGCCTGTGCCTCATAAGTCAGTCCTATGCGATGCCGTAATACATCTTTACAAATTTCTTTAATATCGTCAGGTGTAACATAGTCCCTGCCATCCATAAAAGCATTTGCTTTTGCAGCCATTGCAAGATAAATGCTTGCCCGTGGAGATGCCCCATAACTGATCATGTTCTTAAATTCCCCAAGCCCGTTTTTTTCAGGATACCGGGTTGCAAAAACAATCCTGATGATGTATTGCTCAATTTTTTCATCTACGACTACTTGTCTCACCAATTTCCTTGCTGCCAGGATTTCTTCTTTTGTTGTTACAACCTGAACCGGCTCCAAAGGTTCCGCTTTAATCTGGTTACGGATGATCAATTGCTCTTCAGCTTCGTTTGGATAATCTATTTTTATTTTTAACATGAATCTGTCTAACTCAGCCTCAGGCAGCTGATAAGTGCCTTCTTGTTCAATCGGGTTTTGGGTGGCCAGAACGAGAAAAGGTTCATCAAGCAAAAAAGTTTGCTCTCCAATAGTAACCTGTTTTTCCTGCATGGCTTCCAGCAATGCACTTTGAACTTTAGCAGGAGCACGGTTTATTTCGTCAGCCAGAATAAAATTGGCGAAAATCGGTCCTTTGCGAACGTCGAATATGTTAAGTTCCTGGTTATAAATTTTTGTACCGGTTACATCTGCAGGCAAAAGATCAGGCGTAAACTGAATTCTGCTAAACCGAAGGTCAAGACATTTTGCAAGGGTTTTAATAGATAGCGTTTTAGCAAGCCCCGGAACACCCTCCAGCAGAATATGTCCATTGCTCATTAATCCGATCAGCAGACGGTTTATCATGTTGTGCTGCCCAATAATCGCTTTGCCCATTTCCGTTCTAATGTCTTGAATAAAATGCGGTGTTTGCATAACTATACTTAAGGATAACCTGATACCTTTATTAATAAGTTCTCAGAAAATGTTTTGATAATTCTCTCCGGTTACCGGAGAATTATTAACATCCATTACGAAAAAATGATGCCATGTTTCCTTAAATTTAGTTGTTTTTAAATTATTTATCCGGTTTAGTACAATTATTGATGTAGCTATGATGATAGTTATAAAAATTCTGCGTAACCGTGCGACAACAATAATTTTATCCTTTTATTAACCGATTTGATGATGACTTTCCAACATTTTGAATTTCTCTACTTCCTGTTTTTACTTTTGGTCCCTGCTTCCTTATTATTTTATAGCTTTTTCAGGAGAAGAAAGATTCAGGCTAAATTGGGTAACTATTTATTAATTTCTCAATTCATTAAATCATATTCATCAAGATTATTTTTCATCAAACCTTTTATCATATTAATAGCCCTGGCTCTTTTAATAATCTCAGCTGCAAATCCCCGAAAAATTATACTGACAGAAACTAAAAAAACAGGTATTGATTTAATGTTTGTACTGGATGTAAGTAACAGTATGCTGAGCATTGATATAAAACCAACAAGACTATCTGCTGCCAAACAGTTAATTAAAAATCTGACCCAAACTTTAAATGTTAACCGGGTCGGTCTAATTGTTTTTGCAGGAAATGCGCTATTGCAGTTACCAATTACACATGATAAAATAGCAGCTGAAATGTATATAAATCAGGTTGATACCGATGCGATACCTGAACAAGGAACATCAATAGGAAATGCATTAGAACTATGTGACAAATCATTAAATCTTTATGAATTCAAACACAAGGCTGTTGTATTAATTTCTGATGGTGAAGCTCATGATAATACAGCAGTCACGATGGCAAAACAATTACATGATCATGGAGTAGTTGTTTACTGTATAGGGGCAGGCACTTCGCAAGGCTCTGTTTTTAAGGAAACCGGCTCTGCACAATTCATGAAAGATGAAAATGGAAAAACTGTTGTTTCAAGATTAAATGAGTCTCTTTTAAAGAATATCGCATCCATTACGGGTGGAATTTTTTTTCTCCTGAATGATCAAAATAATATTGTTCCGGTGCTTAAAAAAGAGTTTGACAATTTTGAAAACAAAATTTCTGCATCCGGCCTGACAAATCAATACCATTCATATTATCAGCTATTCCTTTTTGCTGCGATACTTCTCATGGTAATAGAAATATTTATTCCCGAAAAAAACAGTGCGAAATGAAAATTCCGGTTACCATATGCCTGCTCTTTATTATTTCATCATCTTTTGCACAGCATGTAAATAATATTTTAAAAGATGCTGACAGGCAATATCAAAATGCTGAATATGAAAAGGCAAGTGAGTTATATAAAGAAGCTTTAAATAATTCCTCCGGGGATTTAGCCGCCCAATACAATCTTGGCGTAGCCAGGTTCAGGCTAAATGACATTGAAGGTGCGACGGAAGCATTTAAAAAAGCGCTTAGTCTTTCAAATAACAAATCAATGTCCGCAAAAATATCTTATAATTTAGGGGTAGCTTTTCTTAAATCAGCTAATTTTCAGGAAGCAATACCCGCCTTTAAAAACGCTTTGAAATTGAATGCAGAAGACAAGGATTGCAGAGAAAATCTTCAATTTGCAATAAATGAGTATAAAAAACAGCTTAATCAAAAGCAGCAATCTAAAAATAAACAGGAATCAGGAAGGAGCCCGAAGCAATTAAAAGAACAACAAAAGAATCAACTAAGCAGGCAAACCGCCGAAAAACTTCTTCAATCTGTACAACAGCAAGAGTCCAGAACAAGAGATAGTTTGCGATCAAAAAAGTCCGGTCGACAAAACAGAGCTACCAAAAATTGGTAGTCATCTGCGGATTCGAACCCCAATTTTTCGTTTGTATTCGTTCCGATGAGTGGGGCGACATCGGGGCACCTTATTTTTTTACCGACAAGAACATTTAGGCTGAGCAGACAATTCATGTCAATGAATCATGTAACTCTTTTGTAGAATTATGTATGGCAAGCCGAATCAGATATATGTACCTTACCATCTGTAATATTGTTCGGGGAAATCTTTCTTGATTTGCCAGATTGGCGAAACGGACATCGGGAACATAAATATTTTCCAATCTTCTATTTATGACCAACGAAATGGTAGGCGAGCCTGTTTTCCGTTAATCAATATAGATTTCCCTGAACATTTTTTTTCTGCGAGAAGTTTAATTGTATTTACAGCTTTTTTTTAAAAGATGATCCGGATATACAATCTCCGGATAACTTTCTAATATTTTTTATTTTATAGAACACTACGGACAACGGGGGGGGTGGTGACGACCTGCATTAACTGCGGAGTTTTTTTATAAATGCGTCGGCAGGAACTGTGTCTTTATAATCGGTTTCTTCCATCAGTTTGCCAAGGACAATATCTTCCTTATCG
>CAZOOT010000013.1:0-49666 GCA_964581455.1 uncultured Chitinophaga sp.
ATGCAACTATCAATGGCGAGCCGGTTCCGGTCTGCCAGCCTTTGTTGGTTAACAAAAGTTCTATTTTACAATTTCATTCAAGAAAAGAAAAGGCAAGATGCTACATGGCTGTGCAGGGAGGTTTTATTATTGACAAATGGTTGAATAGTTTTAGCACCAACCTGAAAGCCGGGGCAGGTGGATTTGCCGGAAGAAAATTATTAAAGGATGATCAGTTGGAATTGATCAGCAAACCTGTTCTTCAAAATTTGGTAAATAATGAAGACTTCAGGATACTTCCCTGGAAAGCAAATCAAAACTGGGATGAAAAAGATGATGATGCAGTGCTGGTGTTAAACGGAAACGAATGGGAATGGCTTGACATAAGTTCTCAGCAAATATTGCTCACGGGTTCATTCCTCATTACTAACAATTCGGACCGGATGGGTTATCGGTTGAAAGGGGAACCGCTGCAAAAAAAATCAAAAGAAGAATTGATATCCTCTGCCATTTGCTTTGGCACATTACAATTATTACCCGAAGGTCAATTGATCATCCTGATGGCCGATCACCAGACCACCGGCGGATACCCCAGAGTGGCAAATATTATCTCAGCACATTTACCCAAGCTGGCTCAAAAGAATGCCGGAGAAAAAATTAATTTCAGGATGACCGATCAGGCCACTGCTGAAGGATTATTAATCAAACAAAAGTTACATTTGCTTCAACTACAAAACGCCTGCAAGCTCAGGCTAGAAAATTTTATCCATGAAAATAATTGATCTGAATTGTGACCTGGGCGAAGGTTTTGAAAATGACAGTTTGATAATGCCTTATATTTCTTCAGCCAGTATTGCCTGTGGATATCATGCAGGCGACGAAGAGACAATGAAAAAAACAGTAGCGCTTTGCATGAAACACCAGGTGGCTATTGGTGCACATCCTTCCTTTTTGGATAAAGAAAATTTTGGACGTATTGACATGCATCTTGAACTGAACGAGATCTATGACCTGATTACCGATCAGGTGCAGTTAATGATAAAAATTGCCAAAGAATCCGGAGCCACTGTACAACATGTAAAACCTCACGGAGCTTTATATAATATGGCAGCAAAAAGTATAAAAATTTCTTCAGTAATTGCTTTAGCCATAAAAGACATTAATGAGAAATTGGTATTGTTTGGACTCAGCGGCAGTCATTTGATCAATGAAGCAAAGAAAATAGGATTGAAAAGTTGCAGTGAAGTGTTTGCAGATCGTACTTATCGTGAAGACGGCCGGCTGACCGCAAGAAGCGATCCCAAAGCATTAATTACAGATTCAGACATGGCAATAACACAGGTGCTTCAGATGATCAATAATGGAACTCTAACAGCAACTACAGGTAAAGAAATTCCGGTGTTGGCAAATACAGTTTGTTTACATGGCGATGGAAAACATGCTGTTGAATTTGCCAAAAAAATTCATGCGACACTAAAAGAAAATAATATTGCAATCAAAGCAATCTTCTGATACCCCCTTAGGGGTTAGTGGCAAAAACACAGCAATAATTGGTGCTGCTTTCCTGATGGCTACATCAGCTATTGGCCCGGGGTTTTTAACACAGACATCTGTTTTCACCGAACAATTACTTACCAGTTTTGGATTTGTGATTCTTATTTCTATTCTTCTTGATATCAGTGTTCAACTCAACATCTGGCGGATCATTACCATGAGTGAGCTAAGGGCTCAGGACCTTGCCAATAAAGTTTTTCCCGGACTTGGATTTATACTTGCTGCATTGATTGCTTTCGGCGGCCTGATATTTAATATAGGCAATATTGCCGGCTGCGGATTGGGTATAAATGTATTAACCGGATTAAAACCCGAATATGGTGCCATCATTGGTTGTGTGATAGCATTGGGAATTTTCTGGTATAAAGAAGCGGGTAGATTGATTGACCGCTTTGTAAAATGGCTGGGCCTGGTCATGATTGGCCTCACAATATATATAGCCTATACATCCAGTCCGCCTGTTGGCGAAGCACTTTACAGAACTATCTGGCCGGAAAAGATCAATGTTATTACGATAGTAACACTGGTAGGGGGAACCGTAGGAGGTTATATCTCTTTTGCCGGAGCGCATCGCTTATTGGATGCAGGGATTAAAGGAAAAGATGCGTTGTCATCCGTTTCAAAAAGTGCTATTAGGGGAATATTGATCACATCTTCGATGAGGTTTATTTTATTCCTGGCAGCATTGGGAGTTGTTTGGGGCGGGGTAAAATTAGCAGCCGGTAATCCGGCAGCATCAGTTTTTCAATCGGCAGCTGGCAATCTTGGTTATAAGTTTTTTGGAATTGTGATCTGGTGTGCTGCCATTACATCGGTTATAGGAGCATCATTCACTTCTGTTTCTTTTTGGAAAACATTAAATAAAGGGGTTGCCAAAAACGAGAAAATCATCATTAGCCTTTTCATAATAGTATCCACTATTATTTTTGTCAGTATCGGTAATCCTGTGAAACTTTTAATTCTTGCCGGAGCAATTAACGGAATCATCCTGCCTCTGGCTTTAGCAATCATGCTAATTGCAGCTACCCGTTTAGCAATCATGAATAAATATAGGCACCCCATTTGGATGCAGGTAGCAGGATGGGTTGTAGTTATTGCAATGAGCTGGATGAGTGTAATGGTTATACAAAATTCTATTCAAAAGTTTTAGCCGTAAAAAGCCCTGCATTCAAGAAGTGCAGGACTTTAAATCTATTTAAAATAAAATAGATAAAATTTAATTTCTTCTTTTCTCTTTTATTCTCTTAGCTTTTTATTCCACCACTTTCACACCCTTCACCGTCATCAGTACTTCCTTTTTGGGTTCCTTTATTTTATCCACCTCTTCTTTACTTTTTCCGCCGTCTTCAGCATAATGTTTCAGCATACTTACAGAAGTAACTTTTACTTCTGCAGAACCTTCTGCAACTACAACCTTGCCAATAAGATCAAGTGGCATTGCAAATTCATGGTCCTTTACCTTTATCATTATCGTGCTGCCATCCGCTCTTTCCAGTTTTGCCCAGCATCCCATAGCCTTACAAACTTCCACTACTTTACCCTGTACTTTGCCATCGTATTTGGCCTCACCAATATTTTTTTCCAGCTCATTCACACTGATCGGCGTTTTTCCCTTTTCAGAAAAGCTGCCGTAAACCACACCCGGTTTTGCTGATTCAGCTTCCTGTGCCATCAACGTTAAGCTGAAGGCAACTGCACAAAATAGAGATATTATTTGTTTCATAACATTCTTGTTTTTTGAACAACAAATATCGTATTTAATTCCAAACCTTTTATGACCTTTATCAGGCAAATTACCCTTCTTTGAATGAAGCTGACCCTCGACCAAAAGTGGAATTTTAAAAAATAAATCCAAAATAGTTAGCTTTCATTTGCTAAAATGATTAGTTTCGTCGTCGAAATAAATTTTTACACCGGACAATTGAAAACTTAATTTTGGATTATGGCAAAATCAGACAAAGAAAAAACTACAGATATGACACCTAATAATGAAAAAATGAAAGCCCTGAAGCTGACCATGGACAAGATCGAGAAAGATTTTGGCAAAGGCAGCGTCATGATGATGAATGAAAAAGGAATCAAAGAAGTTTCATTCATTTCTACAGGTTCTATTGGTTTAGATGTTGCATTGGGCATTGGCGGACTACCGAGAGGTCGGGTTGTTGAAATATATGGTCCTGAATCTTCCGGTAAAACAACTATTGCCACCCATGTAATAGCAGAAGCACAAAAGAAAGGAGGCATGTGTGCCTTTATTGATGCAGAGCATGCTTTTGATAGTGCCTATGCTCAAAAACTGGGAGTGGATGTAGATAACCTGCTTATCTCCCAACCTGATTATGGAGAACAGGCTCTTGAAATTGCTGACCGGCTTATTCTTTCGGGTTCACTCGATGTTGTAGTTATTGATTCAGTTGCTGCCCTGGTTCCAAAAAGTGAATTGGAAGGGGAAATGGGTGATAGTAAGATGGGTTTGCATGCAAGGCTGATGAGCCAGGCATTAAGAAAACTTACCGCAACTATTTCTAAAACCAATACGATCTGCATTTTCATTAATCAGTTGAGAGAAAAGATCGGTGTTATGTTTGGTAATCCGGAAGTAACTACCGGGGGAAATGCATTAAAGTTCTATTGTTCGGTTCGCCTGGATATCCGTCGTACTGCACAGATCAAGGATGGTGATGAGGCAGTAGGGAACCGGGTAAAAGTAAAAGTGGTAAAAAATAAAGTAGCTCCGCCATTTCGTGCAGCAGAATTTGATATCATTTTCGGTCATGGAATTTCCAAAACCGGTGAGATCATTGATATGGGTGTAGAGTTGGGTGTGGTACAAAAAAACGGAAGTTGGTTTAGCTATAATACTGATAAGCTGGGACAAGGAAGAGATGCTGTAAAGCAACTTTTGCTGGATAATCCTGAGCTGGCTACGGAGATCGAAGGAAAGATCCGGGAAAAAATTAAGGAGATGCAGGCTGCTTAAATATTTATTGAAAGTTTAATTTAACATGGGTTAGTATAAAACCCGCCTGCCATGGCGGGTTTTACTTTTTTAACAAACCATGTTCTACTCTTTTCCAAATTCATAAATTATTGATACAACATAAAAATATTTTTGTTTCTACTGAAAGGTTTTTTTTAAAAAACCGTCTAACTTCTTGATTCAACATGTTAAAACATCCGACAAATAAAAAAAAAATTAAGCGATTTATTATAATCGGAGGACTATTAGTGCTGATTGGTGCAGGGATATACCTATTTAATATTTTAAGACCTCACGAAGACACAGCCAATGTGAAAACGGATTTTACAGTAGATGCAATACCGTTTATCAAAGAATTTGAAAATGATGCTGCACAAGCCAATGCCAAATATGCTGAAAAAATTATTGCTGTTACAGGTATGGTTACAGCAACCGAAGCTGCCGATACTACGATCAATATTAAAATGGAAGACAGTAATTCGGGCTCCTATTTGATCTTTGCTTTTCAGAAACAATACCTGGATCAGGCAAAAGAATTAAAACCACAGGATGTGGTAACAATAAAGGGTTCCTGCAGCGATGGAATTTTCAGCCAGATTCTCGGCACCTATTTTGTAAGCTTTAAGCGATGTACTTTAATAAAATGAATTTTTAACTTTAACAAATAACAAAAAAATGAAAAAACTTTTTCTTTCTTTATTGATCATTACGTTAACCTTATCTGCTTTTGCACAAAAGAAAACAACTACATCAGCCGTAATTGCGTTTGATGCAACAACAACGCTGGATCCTTTACCAAAAGCTGAAAACAAAACTGTAGTTGCTGCATTGGATACAAAAACAGGATCGGTTCAATTTGAAGCTGCAATGAAAAATTTTTCCTTCTCCAATTCAAGAATGCAGGAACATTTTAACAATGCAAGCTGGATGAATACCGATCAGTTTCCCTCTTCAACCTTTTCAGGAATGATCACAAACTTAAAGTCTGTAAATTTTTCAAAAAACGGAACTTATGCAGCTGATGTTGAAGGCGATCTTACCATTCGTGGTGTTACAAAAAAAGCTTCGTCAAAAGCAACAATTGTTGTAGAAAATGGAAAACTGAAATGCAATGCTGAATTCTCCATAAACCTGGATGATTATCAAATTACCGGCAACCAGATCATTTCCGGAAAGGTGAGTAAGGAACCTAAGATCACGGTTTCTGCAGAGTTCTAAAAAATATTTATTCTACCTGCTTAATACTTTGCCATGTTGGCAAGGCATTTTTTTTTAAATTGTGTAGATGAACATAAGAAAACTGAATAGCAGGAAACGCATTGCCCTGGTTGCTCACGACAATAAAAAAAAAGAGTTAATCGAGTGGGCTATTTTTAATAAAAACACTTTAGCCAAACATCAGCTTTTTGCTACAGGATCCACAGGTACACTAATTGATAACGCACTGGACCAGGATGTGGTAAAATTATTAAGCGGTCCGCTGGGTGGTGATCAGCAAATAGGCGCCATGATAGCAGAAGGCAAATTAGATATATTGATTTTTTTCTGGGATCCAATGGAAGCACAACCTCATGATCCCGATATAAAGGCCTTGCTCCGGGTGGCAGTAACCTGGAATATTCTGATTGCATGCGACAGGGCAACAGCAGATTTTATTCTCACTTCTCCATTGATGAATGAGGATTATGAAAGTATCATAGAAGATTATTCCCTGTATACCAACAGGAAATTGAAGCTATAAAGTACATTTGTTCTTTTTCATTTATGACTTTTAAACTTCATTCTCCTTTTCCCCCTTCCGGCGATCAGCCACAGGCCATTCAGCAATTAACGGATGGTATATTGAATGAAGAAAAATACCAGACACTTTTAGGTGTTACAGGAAGTGGTAAAACTTTTACTATTGCCAATGTCATAGAGAATGTTCAGCGGCCAACACTTGTTCTTACTCACAACAAAACATTGGTGGCACAACTTTACGGTGAATTCAAACAGTTTTTTCCGGAAAATGCGGTAGGATATTTTGTTTCTTATTATGACTACTACCAACCCGAAGCTTATTTGCCAGTGAGTAATACTTATATAGAAAAAGATCTTTCCATAAATGATGAATTGGACAAACTTCGTTTGCAGGCAACTTCGGAATTACTTAGTGGCCGCAGAGACATCATTGTTGTAGCTTCTGTCAGCTGTATTTATGGTATTGGTAATCCCGATGAATTTGCCAAAGGAATTATCCGTATTCATAAAAAACAAATGATCAGCCGCCAGGGATTTTTACATTCTTTGGTTGATATACTTTATTCAAGAACTACTTTAGAATTTAAAAGAGGAACCTTCCGGGTAAAAGGAGATACGGTGGACATCAATCTTCCTTACCTGGACAATGGATACCGGATTACATTTTTTGGAGATGAAATAGAAGAGATCGAAAGTTTTGATGTAGTAACAGGAAAAAGAATCAGTGTGATGGATAATGCTGCCATCTTTCCGGCCAACCTCTATCTTGCTCCCAAGGATATGATACAGCAGATACTATCAGAAATTCAGGATGAAATGAATTTGCAGGTTTCCTATTTTAAAAATACCGGCAAGTATATCGAAGCACAAAGATTAAGTGAAAGGGTAAACTATGATGTGGAAATGATCCGTGAACTGGGTTATTGTAATGGCGTAGAAAACTATTCACGGTTTTTTGATCGTCGCCGGCCCGGCACCCGTCCTTTCTGCTTGCTGGACTATTTCCCGGATGATTATTTATGTGTCATTGATGAAAGTCATCAAACCATTCCACAGATAAGTGGTATGTATGGTGGTGACAGAAGCAGGAAGCTGGTCCTTGTTGATTATGGATTTCGCCTGCCATCAGCATTGGACAATCGTCCATTAAATTTTAATGAGTTTGAATCCATGCTGAATCAAACCATTTTTGTTTCTGCCACGCCGGATCATTTTGAGCTGGAAAAATGCGGTGGTATTGTTGTAGAGCAGGTGGTACGTCCTACCGGGTTATTAGATCCGCCGATCGAGATTCGTCCTTCCGTAAATCAAATTGATGACTTGCTGGATGAAATTGATAAGCGGGTTACCAAAGGTGACAGGGTATTGGTAACAACACTCACAAAAAGAATGGCAGAAGAAATGGATAAATACCTGCATCGTATAAATATTAAATCAAAGTATATACACAGTGAAGTGGATACACTGGAAAGAGTAGAGATTCTCCGGCAATTAAGATTGGGAGAGATTGATGTATTGGTAGGAGTAAATTTATTACGTGAAGGACTGGATCTTCCCGAAGTTTCTTTAGTGGCTATTCTGGATGCCGATAAAGAAGGATTTTTAAGAAATGAAAAAAGCCTGACACAAACTGCCGGTCGTGCTGCAAGAAATGTGGATGGTCTTGTAATATTTTATGCCGATAAGATGACCGCAAGCATGCAGAAAACAATTGATGAAACAAACCGGCGCAGGGAAAAACAGGTTGCATGGAATATTGAACATGGCATTACACCCAGAACAATTATTAAAACCACGCAGGATGTTTTTGCACAAACATCTGTATTAGACATTAAAGGATACGACCCCGGCAACCCATATGCACTTGCTCCGAATGAAGAACTGGTAACTGTGGCAGCAGAAGACCAGGCAGAATACAGAACCATTCCCCAGGCAGAAAAAGCAATTTCAAAAGTTAAAAAAGCTATGGAAAAAGCAGCAAGAGATCTTGATTTTATGGAAGCAGCAAGGCTAAGGGATGAGATGTTCCGGTTGCAAAATCAGTTGGAAGAAATGAAAAAATAATTATAACCCAGAACTGCTTCTTTTAATTAATTCTCCTTAAAAATTGATCGGTTAACCTTAGAGAATAATAAGAATATTAGCTAAAACCCTCTTTCAGAGTATTATCCGAAACAGCCATTCGTAGTTCTACGAGAGGTTCTCAGGTAGTTTTGCCTGATTTTATTTTTTACTTAACAGATAATTTTAAAAGCAACCAGGCGTTTTATAGTTTAGTATCAGAATCTAAAAATCCAATATTATGAAAAGACGTATCAGAAAAATCGTAAACTTTTTTGCCTTTAACTTATTGTTCTTCGCACTTTATCTGAATTTTATTCACAAAGATAATGTGACAGTAGAAACAGCACCTGCAGCTTCTATCAGCAAGCCAGCTCCGAGTCCTGGTTATGCAGAAGCAGTATTGGTTCAGAATCCTGAAAAGTACCTGGCTAAAGAAGAAGAACCGGACCAACTGAAGAAGAACTAACTGACTGGTTTTCTCAAAAACATTTAATACCCTGCAACGGAATTCAATTTTCGTTTCAGGGTTTTTTTTGTCCTGACTGCCAACCTGATTTCTTTAACTTAGCAGGATGGCAAAAAAACTTTTTCTCCTGGATGCATTGGCACTGGTATTCCGGGCTTATTATGCATTAATCAGGAACCCCCGTCTTACTTCAAAAGGCAAAAACACAAATGCACAATTTGGATTTACAAATGCCTTGCTTGAACTTTTAAAAAATCAGAACCCTTCACACATGGCTGTATGCTTTGATACTTCTGCACCAACAGAACGGCATGAAGATTTTGCAGATTATAAAGCCAACAGGCAGGAGGCTCCAGAAGATTTGCTGGCCGCTTTACCGGATATCAAAAAAATTATTGAAGGCTTTAATATTCCAGTTATTGAGTTAGATGGTTACGAAGCAGATGATATTGTAGGAACCCTAAGTGTACAGGCTGCAAAAGCCGGTTATGAAGTTTATATGGTAACTCCTGATAAAGATTACGGACAACTGGTGACAGATAAAGTAAAAATTTATAAACCCGGATACCAGGGTGGTGATGTAGAAATTATGGGGCCAAAAGAAGTGTGTGAAAAATGGAATATAAAAAACGTTAACCAGGTAATTGATATGCTGGGATTGATGGGAGATGCAGTAGATAATATTCCGGGCATTCCCGGTGTTGGAGAAAAGACGGCTTCAAAATTACTTGCTGAATTTGGCACACTGGAAAATGTGTTGAAGAATGCAGATAAGATCAAGGGAAAGATGGGTGAAAAAGTAGCTGCGGGCAAAGACCTGGCTATCATGAGTAAAAAATTGGCAACAATCATCACAGATGTACCTGTAGAGTTTCATGAAGAAAATTTTAAAGTGTCGCCACTGAATAAGAAGGTGCTTAAAGAAGTTTTTGCTGAATTGGAATTTAAAACACTTGGCAAAAGGGTGTTGGGCGATGATTTTACGATCACCGTTGCAGGCAATGATTTTATCAAAAAAGAACAGCCACAGGGAGTACAAACGGATTTGTTTGGAAATATTATTGAGACACCGGAGCCAGGAGCCGGAAACCAGGAGCCGGTACAAGATTCCGGAGAAGCTTCTGAAAATTTAAAGGTTGACAGGAACATAAATAATACAGAACACAATTATGTTGCTGTAGAAGATGAAGCCTCAATTAAAAAACTGGTTAGTGAATTAAAAAAACACAAGGAGATCTGCTTCGATACAGAAACTACAAACATAGATGCAAATGATGCGGAACTGGTGGGCATGAGTTTTTCTGTAAAACCCGGAGAAGCATATTATGTTCCCTGTCCGGCAGATCAGAAAAAAACAAAAGCAATTCTGGAATTGTTTGAAAAACTATTTGAGGATAAAACCAAAACATGGGTTGGACAGAATCTTAAATACGATATGCTCGTTTTAAAATGGTATGGCATAGAACTGAAAGGAGATACTTTTGATACCATGCTGGCGCATTATGTGATTGAACCCGATGGCAAGAGAAGCATGGACATGCTGAGTGCAAAATATCTTGGATACGAGCCTGTACATATAGAGGAACTGATCGGTAAAAAAGGGAAAGCACAGGGAAATATGAGAGACGTGGAAATTGAGAAAGTAAAGGAATATGCATCAGAAGATGCTGATATTACTCTTCAGTTGAAGAATATATTTCTGCCACAATTAAAAGAAAAAAAAGTAGAAAAAGTTTTTTATGAAGTAGAAAATCCGCTGGTGAAAGTATTAACCGATATGGAATTTGAAGGCGTGAAGATTGATGAAGATTTTTTAAATGAGTATTCCAAAGTTTTAAAAAAAGATGCAAAAAAAGCAGAAGAGAGTGTTTATAAACAAGCCGGAGTCCGCTTTAATCTTTCTTCCCCAAAGCAATTGGGTGAAGTATTGTTTGATAAACTAAAGATTGATGAGAAAGCAAAAAAAACCAAAACCGGCCAGTATGCAACCGGCGAACCGGTTTTATTAAAACTGGCTCATGCAAACCCGATCGTAGAAGATATTCTTACTTACCGGGAATTAACCAAACTGAAATCCACTTATGTAGATTCACTTCCGCTGCTAATCAATAAAAAATCCGGAAGAGTACACACTACTTACGGACAAGCAGTGGCTGTTACAGGCAGACTGGCCAGCAATAATCCCAACCTGCAGAATATTCCTGTACGCACCGACCGGGGAAAAGAAATCAGGAAAGCATTTATTCCGGGAAACAGCAAACACATTTTAATGTCTGCAGATTATTCACAAATTGAATTAAGAATAGTTGCCGCTATCAGCGGCGATAAAAATATGTGTGATGCGTTTAAAAAAGGAAAAGATATTCATACTGCTACCGCTGCAAAAGTGTATGAAGTGGAAGAAGCAGATGTAACAAAAGAAATGCGATACAAAGCCAAGAGTGTCAACTTCGGTATAATCTATGGACAAGGAGCCTTCGGCCTGGCGGATAATCTCGGTATTTCAAGATCCGAAGCAAAGCAGATCATTGATAATTATAAAACACAGTTTCCCGGTATTCAGAAATATATGGATGATACCATCAACTTTGCAAGAGAACATGGTTATGTACAAACTTTAATGGGAAGAAAAAGATGGCTGCGGGATATCAACTCTTCTAATTTTACTGTTCGGGGTTTTGCCGAACGTAATGCAATTAATTCTCCCATACAAGGCACCGCTGCCGATATGATAAAACTGGCCATGATTAAAACACATGCCGCTATGCAAAAAGCCGGATTTAAAAGTAAAATGATCATGCAGGTACATGATGAATTGGTTTTTGATGCTTTAAAAGAAGAAGCAAGAGAACTGAAACCCCTGATTGTTGAATGTATGCAATCGGCGATGGTGCTTCCCAATAACGTGCCGGTGATTGCAGAATGCGGCGAGGGGAAGAATTGGCTGGATGCTCATTAATTCTGCAGCAGTACTAAACTGCCTGCCACTTCCTAAAAGCTGAAATGATTATGAACTGGAACGATTATTTTTCCATACTGCAAAAGGTCAGCTCCCGCTACTTCATCATAGCCGGTATTGCTTTTCTTTTTCTATACATTCTGCTGCGCAAATGGATGGTTCATAAAAAAATTCAACCCCGGTTCCCCGCCTGGCATGATTACGGAAGAGAAATTTTTTTCTCCCTCATCACCATGTCTGTGTTTGCACTGGTTCCTTTTTTTCTTATCAAAAATCCGGTTATTTCACCTTACACCGGTTTTTACAGAAATATAGAAGAACATGGATGGTTTTATTTTTTTGCCGCTTTTCCGTTGATGTTTATTCTGCATGACACTTATTTCTACTGGACACACCGGCTGATGCATCATCCCCGGTTATTCAATATTTTTCATCTTGTTCATCATAAATCCACCAACCCATCGCCCTGGGCGGCTTATGCTTTTCATCCGCTGGAAGCTTTTGTTGAAGTGGGCATTTTTCCCCTGTTTCTTTTTACCATTCCCATACACAGTCTTCACCTGCCTTTGTTTTTCCTGATGTCCATTGTATATAATGTATATGGCCACACGGGTTATGAAATTTATCCCAAAGGGTTCAGTAAACACTGGCTGGGTAAATGGATCAACACTTCGGTAAATCACAACTTGCATCACCAGTACTTCAAAGGCAATTATGGTTTGTATTTTCTTTTCTGGGACCGGCTGATGGGAACCATCCGGAAAGATTATGATGAAAAGTTTGAGGAAGTAAAAAACAGGTGATCATTTTTTACTTAACGATTCAATGATTGCTTTAAAACTTTCCAGCCCCGCTTCTAAATTCTCAACTATCTCCAAAGCCAGTTCGTCCGGGTCAGGAAGATTATCCAGATCAGCCAGTGATTTATCTTTTAACCAGGTAATATCCAAAGATGTTTTATCTCTTGCAATAATTTCTTCGTAAGTAAATTTTCTCCAGCGGCCTTCAGGATTTTTTTCGTTGAAGGTTTCTTTGCGTATGTGACGGTTCTCCGGATGATATAATTTTATAAACTCTCTTAAATCATCCAACTTCAGCGGATTCTTTTTTAATGTATGATGAATATTTGTTCTGTAATCATACACCCATATTTCTTTTGTCCATGGGTCTTTGCTGGATGGCTTGCCATCAAAGAACAACACATTTGCTTTTACACCATTGGCATAAAAGATACCGGTAGGCAAACGGAGAATAGTATGCAAGTCGGTTGTCTCCAGCAATTTTTTTCTTACTGTTTCACCGGCACCGCCTTCAAACAACACATTATCCGGTAACACCACAGCCGCTTCGCCGGTTGTTTTGAGCATTGATTTTATATGCTGGACAAAGTTGAGCTGCTTATTGCTGGTGGTTACCCAAAAATCCTGTCGGTTGTAGGTAAGGTCTTCTTTTTCCTGTTCGCCTTCTTCGTTGGTGAAGGTCATGCTGCTTTTTTTACCAAAGGGTGGATTGGCTAATACATAATCGTATCGTGTTTCAGAAGCAGCAATCAACGAATCGTTGGGAGAAATAAAAATATTCTCACTATCTATATCGCCAATATTGTGCAGGAATAGATTCATTAATGCCAAACGACGTGTGCCGGCAACAATTTCGTTTCCATTAAACGTTTTGTGTTTTAAAAATTGTTTTTGTGATTTATCTAAATCATGGTTCACTGTTATCCAATCATAAGCCGCTAAAAAGAAACCGCCGGTGCCACAGGCAGGGTCTGCAATAGTTTTCATGGGTTCGGGACGCAGGCATTCCACCATGGCTTTTATTAATGCCCTTGGAGTAAAATACTGACCGGCGCCACTCTTGGTATCTTCTGCATTTTTTTCCAGCAGACCTTCGTAGATATCGCCTTTGTCTTTTACACCCATCAGTACCCATTGCTCTGCATTAATGAGTGCAATGAGTTTATATAGCTTGGCCGGGTCGGTTATTTTATTCTGGCTCTTGGTAAATATCTGGCCCAGTATTCCTTTTTCTTTTCCCAGTTCCCGCAACAGATTATTGTAATGAACTTCCAGTTCATCTCCGCTTTTATTGGTAAGTGTTTGCCAGTTATATTTTGCAGGTATTGGCATTTTCCGATTATGCGGCGGCCTGCTGTATTCATCTGCCATTTTTAAAAACAATAAATAAGTAAGCTGCTCTAAATAATCGCCATAACCTACCCCATCATCTCTTAATGTGTTGCAGAAGGCCCATACTTTGGAGACGATGCCGGAGGTGTTTGTTATATTGTTGTTACTCATGTTTTTTCGATAAATCCTTTTTGTGTATCAAATATCATTGTATGCAGTGAATAACTGAACCATTCACCAAACATTTTAAATGTCCGGTTTTGCGGCCACATGCTTTCATCAGTGTACCAGTTATGCAATTGTTCTGAAAATAACTCATTAAAATTTTTCTTCAACCATTTTTCCATTTGCTGTGTTGTTTCATAATCCGGCAGCAAGTACACGTCTCCTTCGTGCATTTCTTCATGTATCTGCATTACCGGGTCGTGCAGCAGCAGCCAGTTAAAAAAAGGCTGTGTCGGTTTTACAACAATAGCGGAGCGTTTCAGGTTTTTAAAATCTTCGTCTAACATAATTAAATCAGTTTTCCTTCAAAGGCCTTCTTTAAAATACTTTGCCTTAATGCCTCGGCCTGTTGCAGGCTTTGGGTTATACTTTCTTCCATTTTACCGGCTACGTTGAGGCGGCTTTCGATTTCCGGAACCTTGTTGTGATGATTTACATAATCTCCATCCCCCACATCATCATCCCGGAGGGTGTTGCAGAAGGCCCATACTTTGGAGACGATGGAGGAGGTGTTAGTGGAATTGTTATTGTTCATCTTTATTTTTTATTCACTGAAAATCTGTACATATTTACTATAGATATACGTTTTTCCGTATTTCGTATTTTCATCAAAAGATTTCAGAATATCCAGTTCAACAAACCGTTCAATTAACTTGGCTGCTCCTGCCCTGCTGAAACCAATGGAGTTTACAACAGTGCTGTTGCTGGCAATAGGATTCCTGAACAGATGCTGTAAAAACAAAACCCCGCTGGTGGCTTCTCTTTTGCCGAGAGACTGTATTTTCCGCATATCTTCTTCTCTTAATACAGTAATTTTTTTTGAAGTTGCAATGCTCTGGTTGGCAGTTTCTATTACCCCATCTAAATAAAAATGCAACCACTCAATTACTTTATTATTATGATAGGCGTTCAGTTTGTCATAATACAACTGCTGATGCTTTTTAAAAAAACTGCTTAAAAACAAAACAGGTTTTTCAAGAATAGCTCTTTCAAAAAGAAATAATGTAATTAACAAACGGCCTGTTCTTCCATTGCCATCCAGAAACGGATGAATGGTTTCAAACTGTGCATGTAAGATGCCTGCCTGCAATACAGGCATCAACGATGTGTCATGAATAAATTTTTCAAAATCAGTTAATGCATTGTTCATTTCATTTACCGGCGGGGGAATAAACGATGCATTTTGCAGTGTAGTACCACCAATCCGGTTTTGCGATTTTCTGAATTCGCCCGGATCAGAAAAATGAGACGACCTGGCTCCTGTCATTAATTCTTTATGCAGCTCCCGTACAAAGCGTAATGAAAATGGAAAATCCTTTAGACGCTGTGTTCCATAATTCAAGGCTTTTATATAAAATAAAATATCATCTGCATCGGTATCCTTTACATTTATCCCTGCACTCATTTCCAACGCATCCATCATGGTGGCTCTTGTACCTTCTATCTGTGCACTGCTGGTAGCATCCTTTATAATATACATACTTAAAAAGAAATCAGCATCGGGTAATACATGTGTAATACCGTCTAATTTGCCAATCAGTCTTTCGGCAGTAGCCGCTTTTGATACAATGTCAACAGGAAAATCAAGAAGTTCCTTATCGGGGAAAGCATCGGGTATAAAGGCAGTATAACCTTCTAATTGTTTGATTAATTTTCCGATTGCCATAGTTTCATTTTAGTAAACATTCAATTTACAAATGTAAACCAAATGTTGATTTAGTTTACATATTCAAAAACTTGTAAACTATCTTATACCCCATAAAGTGTTCAATTTTGTGATTTATAGCCATTTATACCAACTTCCCTTCAAACGCCTTTTTTAAAATACTTTGCCTTAATGCCTCGGCCTGTTGCAGGCTTTGGGTTATGCTTTCTTCCATTTTATCAGCTACGCTGAGGCGGCTTTCAATTTCTTGAACGATGTTGTGTTGTTCTTCAATTGAGCATAAAGGGAAAGGCATCGAATTACAATTCTCCTTGTTTAAATATTGAATTGTAGTTGAAGTTGATTTTGATTCAAAATACTGTTTGTTCAATTGAATACAGTAAGCTAAATATTTTGAATCTACTTTTTCATTTGTAATAAAGGCATGCAGTTGCTGATTAATCACAATTGGTTTTTCTACGATGGCACTTAATCCAAATGTTCCTACGCATGTCATTATAACACTGTCAACAGGAATAACTCTTGCATTATACTCCTTTGCTTCTTTTTCAGAAAGACCAAGCTTTACATTTTCATAATTAAGTCGTATAGAATTCTCATTAAGATTTGGCGTTGTTATCCATTTAATATTCCCAGTAAATGATTTTGGTTTATCTCTGTTTGGAACTATCGATTTGCATATTTTACCAATTTTTTCAATCTTCCATCCCTTGGGCAACTCACCTTCTTTTACATTTTCATTAGTTAGCTTTCCCTCAAATGCCCATTTTAATACAGCCTGCCGGTAGGTTTTTAGTTGCTGTTGTGCCAGGCGCAGATTTTCTATGCCTTTATCTAACTCACTAAAGAGTTCTTCTATTTTGGAAACAATGGCGAGTTGGGTTGGTTTAGGAGGAATAAGTAAATCATAATTCCAAAGTATGTTAGGATCAACATGAGGAATACCCACTCCTTTTGCTCTTGTGTTTATATCAAGATATTTTGACTGTAAGAAATAATAAGCATAGTTATTATACATGTCGGGGAAATTCAGCTTAACCAAAGTGCTGCCCAATGCACCTTTAATTGCTTTACCAACATATCCAGAACGAGAGCCATCCCAAACCATTAAAAAATCTCCATCAACACATAATGCACAACCAACTCCATCAGTGTATTCATCAATAATGTTTTTTTCGAAAGCCTTAATGTTTACATAAGGAATTGAACATTCCTTTGTCTTCGTGTTTGAGACACGTTTTGGTTTCTTTCCTTTTACAGAAATTACATACTCTCCGACCTTCACCCATTTCCAATCTTTTGGTAATTGATTTATATTTTGCTCTTTGGTCATTGTTTAGTTTGGTTGTTCGTTGAAAAAGAACGGCCTCATAACGGCGTTAATACGGCGTTGGTATGGCGACTTGTTCCATATTGATACTTTCTGATACTCTTTAATACCCTTTAATACTTCTTGCCAATTTCTTAAACCCAGCCTTTCTTATTTTTATAAACGACTTGGACATTCTTGGACACTCTTGGACACTCTTGGACACTCTTGGACATTCGGAACGTCTTGGAACACTCTTGGGACATTCCTGGTACATTCTCGGATCAGCTCGGACCAACTTGGACCAACTCGGACCAACTCGGACCAAATGGCAAAACTTAGTTCATTTTTGGCAAATCAAGCATCTCCTTTGCATTTTCTGAAAGCTGATATACCCTGTTATTGGTTGAGCCACGACTTACAAGCCAACCATGTTTCTCTAATAATAACAAATCCTTTCTGATTATTCTTTCTAATATTCCATATTTTATTGCAGCTTCTTTAATATCCATGCCTTTTTCGGATTGCAACTGCCTCAACAGGTACATCATCCTTTCCAATCGTTTTGGACTTACACCCAACGATAAAGCAATTTCTTTTTCCGGCTTATGCACCCTGTTAAATGTAATGGTAAAAAATCCATCAAAACTAAATACCGGTTCCGGCAACTCAGCCTTTAGCATTGCCTGGCGCATACGGTATATGCCTGTTCCTAATTTCTCAATATACTTTGCCCGAAGCAGCAAAGAAGCTATTAATGAGTTGCGGGCAAGAGTACGTTTTCCAAAATCTTCCGGCTTTAATCCTTTGGGCAAACCGCCGGGGTTACTTATCTCCACCCGGTTATTAAATATCTCCACCATTACATTGGCGCCTTTCTCAAAATAATCGCGGTGCGCCACGGCATTTACCACGGCTTCCCGCAGCGCCACTTCGGGCAACTCTAATTTTTCTTTGCGCTGCGTTTCTTTTATTTCATACGAAAGGTTCAAATGCTTTTTTAAAAAAGTAAGGGCATCGTCTATATTGGTAATAATATCTCCTTCAAAAGTTTTTTTATCCAGCACATCCACTTTTAAATTGCCTTTGTACAAAACGCAGGTAACTGCACTCTGCGGAATATATTTTACAGGATTATGTATAAAAAATAATACGCCGGTATTATTTATTTGCGGAACTTTTTTATCCTCTTTCAATAATGAAAGGTTGGTTAATAATTCGCCGTCAATTATTTCAACCGGAATGCCGGAGAGCTGCTTAAATCTTTTTATGGATTCTTTGTTTAACTGTTCAGGATATTTTACAGCCTTATTAAATAACTCATCAAATTTTATTTTTCCTTCTGATTGTATAAAATCAATAATTTCTCTTGTGGAAAGTTTGATGCTGCTGGCGCCGTTGCGGATATAAAAACCATTGGTGCAGCGGTAGGGTTTGTCTTTGCCTTCCGGCACATTTACAATCATCACATTTTTGAAAGAAACCAGTTCAATTTCCACAGATGGATCACAATCATGTGCCATGATGGTAATTTTTGATTTCAATGTATTATCAATGGTAACTCCGCTTACAGTTCCATTATCTTCAATACCCAGATAAATTTTTCCCCCGGAAGAATTGGCAAAGGCTACCAGTTCTTTTGAGAAGTCGGAATTCAAATTGCGTTTGAATTCGGTTTTGTATCCCTCCCCGCTTTGAATAATCGTATCGAGTTCGTGTTGAGTCATCATCCAAAATTATGCTGCGAGTACTTCATTTAATTCATTAATAATCTCCTCCGTTTTATCGCCAAAGAGTTGCCACATTTTACTGAGACCACCGTTTTTATTAAAGGGGTCCAGTTCAAAATCTTCTTTCTCCACATGAAAACTATTGGCTACATAATCTTTTATCATCCGCAGCCATTGCATCTGTTCTTCATTAAATTTTGTGGAGGTGCCGGCTTGTTTTTTAAATACCCATGCCTGGAAATTTTTGTCAACCGTTTTATCATATCCGGTAAGCGTTTCATCAATGCCGCTTACCCTGCGTATCAAACTTACCAAGGCAATCAGTTCGTTTTTAGCCGAGCCCTTTGCTTCTTTTAATTGTTCGTATGCCCGCCATACATCCAGGGGTGATAAAAGAGGTTGTTCAGTTTTTATTTTTTCATACAGGTCTTTAATCATTTTATACGTGAGCTCTCTGCGGCGAAAGGGCTGGCTGTAAAAAATCTGCAGGGCTGTTATTTCATCTTTATGACTTTCGATCCATGCAGTAAAATTGCTGATTGTAAGTGAAGCCGCTGCTTCCTGGTCTTTTACCCAACCAATATTGGTTACTTCATCTATATTGATGCTGTCAATTACCTGGTCGTATTTTTTGCGAACATCCACAATGTAATTTCTTAAATCGGGGTTATGAAAAACTGCTACTGCTTCCTCTATTAATTTTGAATGTTGAATGTTGAATTTTGAATTGATTTCAGTTGGTGAGGTATCGGGGTTTTCATTTTCAACTTTTAACTTTAAGCCTTGAATAGTATCGGGGTCGTGAGCATTCAACAACTGTTTTACTACATGATTGATAGTATATCCGTTTGCCTGCTCTGCAAAATTTGTTTTTTCTTTTTCATTGATTTGTTTGTCCAAACGGATTAACCTGTTTGCCAGGGTACTGAGAATATCTTCACCTGTATTGCCCATGGCTATATTCTGCAACAGGTCTTTCAAACTCATGCCGGGATTTTTCTCTAAAGGACGACTATCGGTTTTCTGAGAACTTTCCACACCAATAGCGTCAATGATTACAAAATGATCTTTGGTAAATTTTGCTGAGGGTGTGCCGGTGGCTCTTAACTGTTCCAGCGAACAAGTACGGGTGCCACGGCCTTTCATCTGCTCGTAATAGCTGCGGCTTTTTACATCCCGCATAAATACCAGTACTTCCAGCGGACGGATATCTGTACCAGTTGCAATCATATCTACCGTTACAGCAATACGGGGATAGTAATCATTGCGAAACTGGCTGAGTACACTCTTGGGGTCTTCTTCGCTTTTGTACGTTATTTTTTTACAAAATTTATTTTCTTCACCAAATTCTTCCCGTACAATTTCTATAATATCTTCGGCATGTGAATCTGTTTTGGCGAAGATTAAAGTTTTAGGAACTTCAAACTTTTCGTCTTTATCTTTTCTGTCGGGGAAGATTTTAGGCAGGTTATCTTTTATTCCCCTGATGATTGTCCTGATAGTGCTTGGGTTCACAATATCTTTATCGAGCTGCTTGCCGCTGTATTCAATATCCTCATCCACACTTTCCCAGAATTTTCTACGGGTGAGCCGTTCTCTCTTATCTACTTTTTCACCCATGGAAATTTTACTTCCCTCTTTGGTGATTTTTGTTTCGATGGTGAACACATTGTAGGGAACGAGTACGCCATCAATTACCGCTTTTTCGTAACCATAATCACTTACGAGGTTTTGGTTGAAGTAACCAAAGGTTCTGTTATCTGGTGTAGCGGTTAAGCCAATTTGAAATACATCAAAATAATCAAGTACCTGTTTCCATAAATTATAAATGCTGCGATGACATTCATCAATCACGATGAAATCAAAAAACTCTATCGGAACTTTTTCCGTGTAAGTAACAGGCGCCGGTTCTTTTTGCTGGTACTCGTTGGGATTTAGTTCTTCTGCACTTTCATCCATCTCAGTTTCTTTTAAAATGGAATACATTCTTTGAATGGTGGAAATATATACCTGGTTATCGGCAGGAATGAAGCTGCTTTTCAATCTTGTTACCCCATACAGTTCTGTAAATTTCCGGTTGTCATCATTCGGAACATAGGCCATCATTTCCTGCTCGGCCTGTTCGCCTAAGTTTTTTGTATCTACCAGAAATAAAATGCGTTTGGCTTTGGCGTATTTTAATAAGCGGTAAATAAAAGTGATCGCTGTATAAGTTTTACCGGAGCCGGTAGCCATTTGTATCAGGGCTTTAGGGCGGGCATCTTTAAAAGATTTTTCAAGTTCTTTTATTGCTTTAATCTGGCAATCTCTTAAACCTGCTTCTGGTAATGCAGGAATATCATGCAATCGTGTTCTTAAAGATTTATCCTGCTTTATCCATTCCAGAAAAGTTTCAGGACGGTGAAATGTAAATACAGGTCTTGAACGGGATTTTTTATCTCTGTAATCGGTGAACCTTGTTACTTCCCCTGTGCTTTCATAGACAAAAGGAAGTTTTTCGTTATTAAGGTATTTGAGTTTTGCTGATGCATAACCATCGCTCTGGTCTTCATGCATGGTAAGGTGTACTCCTTCTTCTGCACGTTTTGCTTCAATGATGCCGATTGGTTTTTTATCTACAAATAATACATAATCGGCGGGGCCTATGTCGGTTTGATATTCACGAACGGCAATACCTAAACCTGCATTAAGATTGATTTGGTGTTTGTTTTGAATAACCCAGCCGCTCCGGATCAGATCGGAGTCTATTTTATCACGGGCAATTTGTTCGGGGTTTTGGTTCAACGATAACAGGTTTTCATACACAAAATAAGAAAAGATGCACAGAATTACCGAACGATGAAAGGATTGCGACGCAACGGAAGCCCAACCGGAGTGACTGCGGCCGGTATAAAAATTAAATTTCTCCCTACCGGAATTTTTCATCAACTTAATAGTCTTTCAAAACAAAATATATGGACTATATCAAAGTTTGTTCTCTTGCTGATCTACCAAACGGTTCACAAAAAATTGTTCCGGTAGGTGTTCATAAAGTTGCGCTTTTTCATTTCGATAATGAAATATCTGCGATAGCAAATGCATGTTTACATAAGGCCGGTCCACTTGGTTTGGGTTTGGTAGAAGAAAAATATGATGGCCTTTATGTAACATGCCCCTGGCATGGATGGGAATACAATATTAAAACAGGAAGTGCTCCTCCGGGATATAAAGATCAGCAGGCTGTGTTTGAAGTAAAAGTGGAAGCTGATAATATCTTTATCAGTGAACAGCCGGTTAAAAAAGCTCATCGTGAATTACATGACCTGAAAGTGATTGAAGACCTGGTGAAACTACAATATCAAACATCGCCGGAATCAAAAAATATCCTGGGCGTTTCTGCAACGAATATGAATGATGCGCTGCCAAGATACAGCACATCAGAAGCGGCATTGGAAATGGCACTTGATTATGCAAAAGAAAATCATGGAGCATCTGTGAAAATGATGAAGCTCCGTGATCTTGGATTTCGTGCATGTGAAGGTTATTATTCGCAACACATGAATGCATGCACCTGGCCATGCAGTATTACAGAAATGCAACCCAAAGATGGAATGACACAGGTATACCGGGACATGATCCTGTGGGCAGATATCGTTTTAGTAGCAACACCTATTCGCTGGGGAAATGCATCTTCGCTTTATTTTAAAATGGCTGAAAGATTGAATTGTGTTCAAAACCAGATCACATTAAAGGATAAAGTATTGGTGAAAAACAAAGTGGCGTCCTTTATTATTACAGGTGGCCAGGATAATATTCAACAGGTAGCCGGCCAGATGATGGTCTTTTTTACTGATCTTGGTTTTACATTTCCGCCTTTTAGTTTTTTGGGTTGGAGCCGCGGTTGGACGGCAGAAGATATGGACAAGAATATTCTGCAATTCAAAAAAAGTGAATATATAAAACGAACTACAAAAGAAGTGGTGGACAACTGTCTCGAAACTTTAATGCAGATAAAACATTTACCTGCTGATAAAATGAAAGCCCCTAAACCACATAAACAGGATTCACTTTCTGCCGGTTTGATCAATCCTGATATGAATATTTAAATAGACGCTAATTGATAGCCGGTTTCTTTTATTTTAAAAGAACCCGTAGTTTGGCAATAATTAAAAAATGAATTCATGCAAAAAATCATTGTACTAACTATTGGAATATTTTTTTCAATCCTTGCATTATGCCAGTCAACTGAAAAAATGGATTTTGAAAAGTATAATCCTGTTTCAACACTGGTAGTAAGTGAGCACAAAGTAACGAGAGCCAAATTTCCGTTTATTGATGTACACAATCACCAGTTCAATATGCCCAATATGGATCTTGGAACATTAATTAAAGAAATGGACAAACTAAATATGGGAGTGTTGGTAAATCTGAGCGGTCAGAGCGGAGAAAGCATAATAAAATCTGCTGCCAATATAAAAACCAATTATCCAAAACGATTTATTGTTTTTGCCAATGTAGATTTCAGAAAAGTAGGTGAAGCCGGTTGGGGAGAAGCAGCAGCAAAACAACTGGAAACAGATGTAAAGAATGGTGCCAATGGTTTAAAAATATATAAAAGCCTTGGCTTGTCATCCAGGGATATAAATGGAAACAGAATTGCTATTGATGATCCGCGGCTTGATCCCGTTTGGAAAAAAGCCGGAGAACTTAAAATTCCGGTAATCATTCATACAGCAGATCCCAAACCCTTTTGGGATGAAATGGATGAAAAAAATGAACGCTGGCTGGAGCTGGCTACTCATGATCGCCGAAAAAGAAGTGATACTGATCCGGCACCTTGGCAGCAACTGATCGATGAACAACACCGCATGTTCAAAAAACATCCCAAAACAACTTTCATTAATGCACACTTTGGCTGGTATCCAAATAACCTGGGTAAACTTGGCCAATTAATGGATGAAATGAAAAATATGGTGGTAGAGTTTGGAGCTGTGATTGCTGAGTTGGGTCGTCAACCCAGAGAAGCAAAAAAGTTTTTTGAAAAATACCAGGACAGGATTCTTTTTGGAAAAGACAGTTGGGTGCCTGAAGAATATGCCACCTATTTTCGTGTGCTGGAAACGGAAGATGAATATTTTCCCTATCACAAAAAATATCATGCTTTCTGGGCCATGTATGGCATGGGTCTTTCGGATGCTGTATTAAAAAAAATCTATTACAAAAATGCATTGAGAATAATTCCCAATATTGACAAATCACAATTTCCGGATTAATGAAAAATGATATTTGTAACAGGGAAGATCTTTTAAAGCTTGTTACATGTTTTTACGATAAATTACTAGCAGATAAATCAATTAACTATTTGTTTAAAGATGTAGCAAAAATTGAACTTCCGCATCATCTTGAAGTACTGGTAGATTTTTGGGATAATATTCTTTTTCAAAATGATACTTATCGAAAAAACGCGATGCAGCCCCACATGATCCTCCATCAAAAATCAACATTACAAAAACTTCATTTCGAAACCTGGTTAAAATATTTTAACCAATCTGTAGATGAGTTATTTGAAGGAGAAAAAGCATTTTTGGCAAAAGAAAGAGCATTAAGCATTGCAACGGTCATGCAAATAAAAATACTTCAACCAAATACCGGATAAGAAAACCAGATAAATAATCAGCTTTTTATAAATTTTACACAATAGATTAAACTTTTTGTTTAAAAGAATCTCGCATTTTGGGGTTATCTTGCAACCCCTAAATTTTAATACTCAATATGGAATATAGTAAGCTAATAGCAGTAACCGGTCTGCCGGGAATTTTTGAATTGATCAGCAGTCGTAATGATGGGGCAGTAGTACGCTCATTAGAAGATAACAAAACTCAGTTTGTTGCCAACAGGGTGCATAATTTCTCTCACCTGGAAAGCATCGAAGTATATACACAGCAAGACAATATTAATCTTGCAGATGTATTTAAAGCCATGGATAAATCCGGTGAATCTTTACCAGATGTAAAAGACAATGCAGCTGTAAAAAAATATTTTGAAACTGTTTTACCAGAAATGGATTTTGACAGGGTTTATGCCAGCGATCAGAAAAAAATGATAAAATGGTTTGAGTCTTTGAAAAAACACAATATAGAGATCAAACTTTCTGAACTTCCTGAAGAAGAAGTGGAAGAGCCGGTTACAGAAGAACCTCCCGTAGAAGAAAAACCCAAAAAAAAGAAGAAGTAACCCCGGATGAATTATACAGCGGACATTAAAAAATTACCCAGACATTTTTTACCTCAGGATTTTTCAGTTATAGATTGGGAAAGGCTGGAACCTTATTTCCAAAACCTTCTTGAAAGAAAATTAAATTCAAAAGAAGATCTCGAACATTGGTTAAAGGATATCAGCGAACTGGAAGCAGCCCTGAGCGAAGATGCTTGTTGGCGACAGATCAAAATGACCTGTGATACAGAAAACAAGGAACTGGAAGCGGCCTTTGTTTTTTTTATGATGGGGATCCAGCCAAAAGCGCAGCCCTATGCAGACAAGTTGAATAAAAAACTAATTGAAAGTCCGTTTACAAAAGATTTGGATCAGGATAAATTTTTTACCTATCTGCGCTCGGTTAAAAAAAACATTTCTCTTTTTCGTGATGAAAATATTCCTATCACGGCAGAGCTGGGTGTGCTGCAGCAACAATATGGAGCCATTTCCGGAAAAATGTCCGTAGAAATAAATGGTAAAGAATTTACACTGGCTCAAGCCACAAAATTTCTGGAAAATAATGATCGGAATCTGAGAGAATCTGTTTACAAAAAAATCAATGAAAGAAGACTGGAAGATAAAGAAGTGTTGAATACTCTTTTTTCAAACCTTATTGAAAAAAGAAACCAGGTTGCTTTGAATGCCGGATTTGCCAATTACCGTGATTATAAGTTTGTGGAGATGGGCCGGTTTGATTATTCAAAAGAGGATTGTTTTCAGTTTCATGAAGCAGTAAAGCTGCAGGTAATGCCATTACTGGATGAGATTTATGAAAAAAAGAGAAAAAGACTGGGTGTAGAAACTTTAAGGCCATGGGATCTTGAAGCTCATCCTGCAGATGAAAAACCATTGCATCCTTTTAAAACCGGAGATGAACTGCTGGATAAAACCATTGCCTGTTTCAATACATTGAATCCATTTTTTGGAAACTGCCTCAGGAAAATGAAAGAGATGGGCCACCTGGACCTGGAAAGCCGTAAAGGAAAAGCCCCCGGAGGATATAATTGTCCATTGGCTGAAAGCGGTGCACCATTTATTTTTATGAATGCCGCCGGACAAATGGATGATGTGATCACCATGGTTCACGAAGGCGGACATGCTATACATTCATTTCTTTCACATGATCTTGAACTGTCGGGATTCAAGGAATATCCAATGGAGATAGCTGAGGTTGCCAGTATGGCGATGGAATTTTTCAGCATGGATAGCTGGCATGTATTCTTTGATTCAGAAGAAGAGTTGATCCAGGCTAAAGAACACCAGTTGGAAAGAGTCATCAGTATTTTTCCATGGATTGCTACTATAGATAAATTTCAACATTGGGTTTATGAAAACCCGGGACATACAATTGAAGAAAGATCTAAAAAGTGGAATGAAATCTTAAACGAATACAGCTCATCAGTTTTGGATACTTCGGGATTAGAAGAATACCGGAGCTATTTCTGGCAAAAACAACTTCACTTATTTGAAGTTCCCTTTTATTATATCGAATATGGAATTGCGCAACTTGGAGCAATTGGATTATGGAAGCAATTCAGAGAGAATAAAGAGATGGCTCTTGAAGGTTATACTAAAACCCTTTCATTGGGAGCTACAAAAACACTTCCCGAACTTTTTAAAACTGCCAACCTGAAATTTGATTTTTCGCCTAAGATAGTAGGTGAGTTAATGAGCTTTATGCATAAAGAGCTGATACAGCTCTCAAAACACTGATAAAATACTACTAAAGTGGTAGGTTAATCATTTGGTGAAGTTCCCACAGTACTCTTATTTTGATTACAGAAATTGATTGTGCAAAAGCACAAATAAAATAGCTACTAATCAGAGCCTTAACCAAAGTCCCGTTGTCTCTACACCGGGGCTTTACTTTTTGGAGCAATTTGAACAAACGCCATTTATAACTATTTCCACATTATTGGCTGAATAGTCTTTTGGAAGTTTCACTACAGGTAAAACAAAATCTTCCAGGCATTCTGTTGTTTGACAAACAGAACAAATAAAATGAAAATGGTTGTCGTGGTGATGACCTTCGAAACAATCATTTTTACAAAGGGCATATTTAATAGAATTATCAACAGTTGGAATAGTATGAATAATTCCTTTCTCAACAAAAGCCTGCAGTGTTCTGTAAACAGTTACCCGGTCAAATTTTACTCCTGCCTTGTGTTCAATATCAGCATGTGCCAGTGCACCATTATTTGCCAAAAACAGATTTAGTATTTTTTGGCGGCTGTCGGTTACACTTAACCTGTTGCGCCGCAGGATTTCTTCGGTTCTACTTTCCATAATAATCTTTTTATTACTCCCTCAGTAGTTTTTTAATATCCAGTATCAGCTCGTCTACTTCGCTTTGTTTGATGCCGTCATATATTTTTGTCACCCTGCCTTCTTTATCAACCAATGCAAAAAATTGAGAATGTAAAAAATCATCATCAATATTTGCCACATTGTTATTGGGATCGTCAATTTTATAACTGTTCCTTGCCTGGTAATACAGACTGTCTTTGCGGCCTGTAAGAAAGATCCATTTTGAGGTTTCAACGCCCAATGAGTCTGCGTATTTTTTTAAACGATTTGCAGAATCTGTTTTTGGATCGCAGGTGTGAGAAAGAATCAGAAAGTCATCATCATGCTTATATTGTTCGTACACTTTTTTCATATTTGTATTCATCCTTGGGCAAATACTGGGACAGGTAGTGAAAAAATATTCGGTAACAAAAACTTTTCCTGCTACATCCTTGTCTGTAAAAGTGTTTCCATCCTGATTTGTAAATGAAAATGGTAATACCCGTCCGATAGGCTCCAGTTTTGATTTTGCAAAATCCGGGATCAGCCAGGACATGATAAAATAAAAAGCAACTACCAGTATTCCAAAAAACAAAATATAGAAAATCGATTTTTTATTCATGATATTTTAATTAATACAAAACTACCCAGGTTGCTTTTGATAAAAGTAAAGTGCAAAGATAGTTTATTTTGCAACTCTGTTGCATACAGGTATCTTTGCACACAATGAAAGTTCAAATCAATTGGGATGTATTGGGAGTATCTGCAACTGTAGCTTGTGCAATTCATTGCGCAATTCTTCCATTAGTATTGAGCAGTCTGCCTCTTTTTGGGATCAATATTCTTCATAATGTTTTTTTTGAAGCCGGAATGATTATTCTTGCCATGGCAATCGGAACATATTCATTATGGCATGGCTTTCGTCGCCATCATCATCGTTATATACCGTTGTTGCTCTTTATTAGTGGAATATTATTTTTGGTTTTGAAGCAATTTGCAGTTGATCTTCATTTGTGGTTATTACTCCCCGCAGTAATATTAATTGTAGCTGCCCACTATTTAAACTGGAAGTTTTGCCGAAAGGCAAAGCATTGCCACAGCTCAGATTGCAACCATTAATTTTTTATTTACCTTTCTTATAATCATGCTTGCGCTTTATGAAAAAAATATTCACTATTCCTTTTCTTTTATTTTCCATTTTGGTCTTTGGGCAAACCGATGATGAAAATGAAATCAGAAATATTTTAGCAAAACAAAATGATGCATGGAATCGTGGAGATGTAGATGCTTTTATGATCGGATATTGGGATAATGATTCCCTGATGTTCATTGGTAGCTCAGGTATTACATATGGATATCAAAATACACTTGCTAATTATAAAAAAAGATACCCGGACAAGGCTGCAATGGGAAAGCTTATCTTCACGTTGATTGAAGTGAAAAAACTTTCTCCGGAATACTTTCATGTGACCGGTAAGTGGAACCTTCAAAGAAGTATTGGTGATTTAACCGGACATTTTACTTTGGTTTTCAGAAAAATTGCAGGAAAATGGGTGATCATTTCTGATCACAGCAGTTAAAATAAATTTATTTACTATTAAAATATAATAATATGGGACTTATCATTATTGGCCTCGTTATCATGGTTGTTGGTATTGTAGTAACCAGAAACCCAAGCTCAATACAAAGGCTGGGTGGCCCGATTAAAATTGGCGGAATTGTAATTATGTTATTAGGCTTGTTATTCACTTCCATTGTACAGATAGAAGCCGGCCAGATTGGTGTAAAAAAACTTTTTGGAAAAGTTCAGTCTGATGTTTTGCAAAGTGGCTTACATCTGATTAATCCATTGATGACAGTTATAAGCTTAGACGTTAAAACGCAGAACTATACTATGAGTGGTATGCAGGACGAAAGAAAAACATCTTCAGATGATGCCATTCATGTGTTAACCTCTGACGGTTTGGAAGTAGTAATTGACCTGACTGTTTTATACAGGCTTTTACCCAATGAAGCTCCCGGTCTTGTAAAAGAAATCGGTGTAGATTATTCTGATAAAATTATACGTCCGATTTCAAGAACCAAGATCCGTGATAATGCCGTGTATTACCAGGCCATAGAGCTCTATTCAACCAAAAGAGATGAATTTCAAAACAGGATTTTTAAAGGCATTGAATCTGATTTCAAATCAAGAGGATTTCTATTGGAGCAATTGCTTGTTCGAAACATCACATTACCTCAGTCTGTTAGAAGTACTATTGAGCAGAAAATAAATGCTGAACAGGATGCGCAGAAGATGCAATTTGTATTATTAAAAGAAACGCAGGAAGCTGAAAGAAAAAGAGTGGAGGCCCAGGGTATTGCCGATTATCAGCGAATCATTAACCAGGGACTTACAAGTAACCAGCTGCAATACGAACAGATTAAGGCATTAAAGGAAATTGCTACTTCACAAAACGCAAAGATCGTTGTGATGGGAAAGGGCAACACGCCATTAATTCTGGATACTAAAAACTAATCGGGATAATAACTGTAAAAATTTTTTATATACACCTTGCTGAATATTAAATAGGAAGCAGTAAGGCCCACGGCTGAAAATAAAAGATCAAAATAATCAAACGTTCTTCCGAATACAGGGATGAGTTGTAAATATTCATTGACTGTAAGCAGGGCAAATCCTATAATGCAAACCTGCAGCAGATCACCAGGGGAATGTATACGAAAAATTCTTGCGAATAAATTTTCTCTCCCGGAAAAAACCATGTAGGCAAAAAAGGGGATTAGGAAAGAGCCAACAAGATTGGGCGCAATGCCTAAAACAAATGTGAGCGGCTGGTTACAATTACAATTAGGACGGATACCAAATTTAACCAGCAGAATAAAAATGCTTCCGGTAATTAAAACCCGCAGGCTGATCTTTTTAAAATCCATTCTTTCAGATTAAAACTATTTTAAAAATAAAGAAACTACCAGGTCTTTCGGCATTTTCCTTACCTATTTTACGGCATGATTACAATATTGTTACTTCCGCCAGATTTTGTAGAAATATAATAACAACAAAATAAGGCTTCCCGCAAGCCAGGCATAGAAAAGTATATGTATATACACGGGATAGACACTGCTATAAGCCAGTTTAAAATATATTCCGGCGGTAATGTTTATTAATAACCATAATAATCCTGAAAAAAGAGATTTGATAATCTTTTTGAAATAGTTCGTTACCTCCGGATCCATCCCGAATACCATTATTTTATTTTTGGTTAACGACAAGTTAGGTCAATAGATGGAGGAACAAAAACTTTTTAATCAATCAGAAATTTTCTGAATTCCGTTGAGTCGCCATTAAAAACATTAAAGTCAACTTTTGATGAGATGCCATTTACTCTGCCATTTTCGCTATGTTGCCAGAATGCCCAGTTACGATTTATACGTGGTTCGGTATATTGAAAATAATGAGCTGCCCATAAAGGATAATCATCAAATTCCTTTCCCAGGTTTCTGGTATAAAAATCAACATATGTATAAATAACCGGCTTTACCTTATAATGAGCTTCTAAAGTACTGAGGCATACTTTTAATTCTTTTTTCAGATTTTTTATATTTGACCTGCCCATTTTCTCAATATCTACAACCGGCGGCAGGTCGTTTTTATCCAAATCAACATTTTTTATAAAATTTTCTGCCTGCATTCTTCCGTCTTTTGATGCAATAAAAAAATGGTATGCCCCACGGATCATTCCAGCTTCTTTTGATTTTTTCCAGTTCCTTTTAAACTGAGGGTCAATATTGCTAATCCCTTCAGTTGCTTTAATGAAAGCAAAGCCCATCTTTATTTTTTTTACCTTCATTTCTTTCACGTCCTCCCATGCTATTCTTTGCTGAAAACGGGAAACATCAATACCATGTATGGAAAAATTTTCTGGTATAGGAATGCCAAATTCTTCATACTTAACAAAACTGTTGACCGGCATTTTCCATTTGAAGTAGGCCCATGTTAAAACCGAAACAAAAAATATGAGTACAAAAATCCTCCGCCGGTTTTTAAATCTTTTTTTTCTTCGGGCCATTTAAAGATTATAGTATTATTTTTTTATGAATCTATGCGTTTCCTTTAGATTACCTGCTACAAAACGTATCAAATATACTGCAGCCGGCAAGGATGAAATGTTTAGATGAATTTCTTCGTCGCGACCAGTAGTTGCAATTTGTCTATCCGATATCAGTTGACCGCTTGCAGAAAAAACCTGAATGTTTAATTTTTTTTCTGACGGATTTCTAATCTCTGCAGTGAGAATTGATATGGCAGGAACGGGATATAGTTTGATCTCATTTGATAACACAGATATTGGTTCCCCTTTAATTGAAACATTGTTTTTTGATAATACCCAATATTCAGGATCAATTATTACTGTATCTGCAGTAAACCCGATATCCTCCCAGAAGATTTCATTGTTCTTGCTATTGTTTACCACCACAGTTTTTTGCTGAGCCCCTTTAATGAATTTTAATGCAACCGGCATTTCAAAAAAAGAAACAGACTGATGCGAAGTAACCTGGCTGATTTTTATTTTTGCCCAGTTGTTTTTATTCTGACTCCAGTTCACGATATAGGAAGGATAACCTTCGCCTGTAAACCAATCATTAAAAAACTCAGTAAGATTTTTTTTGCTTACTTGCTCCAGGTTTCTTTTCAGGTCATCGGTTCTGGCAAATCCATATGCCAGTTTCGGGTCTTCCACATATTGCTTTAACCCCCGAAAGAAAACTGAGTCACCTAATACCCATCTCAACATATGTAATAAATAAGCTCCTTTTCCGTAAGATAATCTGCCATCAAAAATGCGGTAAATATTGGCTGTATCATTTACCCAAACGGACCCGCCCGGGCTGTTGGTAATACTTGTTCCTAAATTTTTTAATCTATTCAGGTGACCAGCCGGATCTTTTTTCTCAAAATAGAAATAAGAAAGATAAGAGGCAAACCCCTCGTTCAGCCAGATATCCTGCCAGCTTCCACAAGTAACTTTATTACCAAACCACTGGTGGGCCAGCTCGTGTGCCATCAGGTTTTCATTGGTAGTAATAATAAAACTATTTGTTTGGTGTTCCATTCCCCCACCCCAGCTGAATTGGGTATGGCCATATTTTTCTTTGATAAAGGGATAGTCTCCGAAATACTGATGAAACAATTTCATGGCATCTAAAACCCTATAGGTATTTAATTGAAAAATCGATTCACTTTCCGGATAACAATAGGTGATCATGGGAAGGTTCACCGGGCCAAGCTGAACACTGTCTCTTAAAACACTGAAGTTAGTAACTGCAAATGCTACCAGGTAGGTAGCAATCGGATACCGGTGTTTGTAAAAAGCAGTTCTTGTTATCCCGTTATCTGTCTCGTTAAAGAGCATGCCATTGCTCGATGCACGGTATAAAATAGGACAGGATATAATGATATCGATCGAATCGGCTTTGTCATCAATTCCGTTCCTGCATGGCCACCAGTCTTTAGCACTATAGGGTTCGGACAAGGTCCAGATAACCGGAACACCGCTATGTGTAGTTTGATTAAATGAACCATATCCTGTATTAGGAGGATTGCCTTGATAAAATATACTAACTGAATCTTTTTGTCCTGCATTAATTGTGACCGGAAAAAAAATTTGTAATACATCAGAACTTAATGCCGAAAAACTGATCTTGCTGCCATGATAAATAACACTGTCAACCGGAAGCTGAAAACTGAGATCAACACTTATGGAATTTGTATTTGCATTGGTAATAAAATGCGAAGTGACATTCCCTTTGATATAGCGAATTGCAGGATCCACTTCCCAAATGCACCTGTAATAAATTACCTGGAAATTGGAGGAGGCAAGCGAACTGTTTTCTGATAAAATTCTTAGCCGCGAATTTCGTTCGGCAATTGAAATGTCTTCTGTTGCTTTACATAAGGAGTTTTCATTTTGTCCGAATACACTCCCGCTTAAAATTAACAGGCAAAACAAGATAGTTTTCATGCTACGAAAGTTACAACAAAGCTTTGGCGCATGAAATAGGGAAACTGCGTAGCTTATTCGAGTATGACTTTTTTCAAATAATAACCTTTCGGATCAATTTGTATACGGGTTTTACTGCTAACCGTAGTCCCAGTTTTGTCAATCATGATCCTTTGAATTCCTTTATCGGTTTCTATATCAACCGGAAGCGGTATGCTGAAATTTAATAACCTGATAATATATTTGTCTTCGCTTGTTTGCCTGGAATGAATCTCGAGTTTATCTGTTGTATAAAGGAAAAATTGAAAAAATGGTTTTAGATTTTTACCGGAGGCCGAACTGAAGAGCTTTTCTATATGGTCTGTAGTAACAGTATTATCATAAGTATATTGAGGATCGGTTGCCAGTTTTTTTAAAGTTGGAAAAAATATTTCATCCCCTAACAGGTATCTTAATGAGTGCATAAAAAATGCTCCCTTTCCATATACAGGGCCCTTGAATGCACTGTCAGAATCTATTTCTTCGCCCTGTACTACCGGAATTTTTCCGGTCAATGTGAAGGCTGTATTTCTCATTCTTTTCAGATAAGCTTCTTCACCACCATACTCTCTTGTAAAAAGTGCGTCGGCAAAACTGCAGATACCTTCCTGTATCCATATATGTGCCCAGTCGCGGTTCGTTACTTTGTTTGCCCACCATTCATGTCCAAACTCATGATGTAATAACCAATCAAAATCGACATCGCCAACTTTTTCATACCTGTATTTATTTCCATAGGCGATCATGGTTTGGTGTTCCATTCCCAGGTGAGGGGTTTCCACCAGCCCAATTTTTTCTTTTATCCAGGGATATTCACCAAAATATTTTTCCAATAACCTTGCAGATTGAACATACAGATCAAGCAGCTTTTCTGCCTTGTCAATATTTTCTTCCAGTACATAATATTGCATGGGTACTTTATTTCCTTCAACTGTTGTGTATTCCCTGCTAACCACTTTATATTTTCCCACATTGAATACGATGCAATAGTTACTGATGGTATAATTGGTTTTCCAGTGAAAAGTAGATTTGTTTTTTTTGGTAACTACTTTTTGTAATAAACCCGGGCCAGCCACTACCAGGCCTTTGGATACAGTGATAATTAGCTCTGCCCCTTCATTTGGCTCATCACTCGGATGATCTTTGCATGGGAATAATACTTTTGCTCCTTCACCCTGGCAAGTAACGGCGATCCATGGATTTCCTGCAGCATCTTTTTCCCACTGAAACCCTGTTTCCCATGGTGCTCTTTTTGCTATAATTGGTTTGCCTCCATAGGCAATTTTTACTTTTATTTTTCCTGCATTCAATTCCTGATCAGCAAAAATATTTACGAGGTCATTGTCAATTTGTTTAAACGATTGCTGTTTTCCATTTATCCAGACTTTACTGATTGTAAACCCCGACCACAAATCAAACAATAATGTCTTTGTGTTTTTTAAAAGCAGCAGTTCAATTTCTGTAAATCCATCAATTGATTTTTTTTCCGGGTCCACATCCAATGAAATCGTATAATGCCTGATATCCATTATTGCCTGTTCCGGTTTCAGTTTACCGCCTGTTTTCAGATTTTGGGCATTTATATTAATTGTGGCAAGCAGCAGAAAAAAAAGAATACGCATTATAATTTTATTTAGAATTTATTTTAATATCCTGAAATCTTTGAACTCTTCGGTTGAAATATCTTTAACAATAAGTTCCTGTACTGTTGCTCCAGGTGGTCCCTGCCTGCACCATTCAATAAACAGTTTTAAATTTTCTTCTGCAGCAGTTGCTTTGATCTCAACGTTCTTGTCAGTTAAATTTTTTACCCATCCTTTGATCCCCAGCTGATCAGCAGCTCTTTTTGCAGATGCCCTGTAATAAACACCCTGCACTTTTCCCTTTACTATCATCCGGATAGACTTCATCTTGTTTGTCACTTATTTAGTCCGGGAAGTTACTAAGAGTTGGTTTTTGTTTTCATTGCTTTTTTTGTCTTCACAAGCAATGCTTCACGATGAGTGACTGAATTATTTGGCATGCCCATGATCAATCCACGGCAATTTGCTGAACCGCAATTGCAGTGGAAGGGCTCCATATTCTTATCAAGAAAGAGTGCATAATCCAAAGTAAGTTCTTCTCCTTTTGCGATCTTTCGGAGTGCAATTACATTTAATCCATCATAGGCACAATTGGCATCACAACTATGATTTTGTGGCGCCCATTCTTCAGGATCATTGGCCCATATAATAAAAACTTCTTTACTGATCGGGTAAGCATACCTACGGAAATGTTCCTTGTCATTTTCGCTCCAGTTTTGTAAAGCATGCCGCCGTGTTACCAATCGTTGTGGTTTTTCTTCTCCATTAAATATGATGTGCCCGGATTCAAGATCCTGTTTTGCATAGATTCCAAAACCAGAAATAGAATTTCCTTGCACTTCAAAGCAATTTTGACTGCGTTGATGACGGGCTATGGCTTCTTCAATTATATGTTTTAAAAAACCACTTTTCCCTATTCCATCAAACTTTAAAATAAAATCAGCCGAGCCTTCGTAACCATCCGAATAAAAAACAGAACAGGTGAAATTAAGTTCCAGGAAATAAAACTCATTCTTATCATTTACCCTGAAATCCATTCGGGCATAACCCACACCTCCAAAGCCAATAAATATTCTCCTGGCAGCTTCCCGCAATTCTTTATCCAACACAGGATCGTTACATGGAAAATTACAATCAGGATGCAGCTCAGATGTCTTTAATGCATATGTTTTAAATTCCTTTCCTTCCGGAAAAACATATTCCACTGGTTTAAAAACGGTGCATTCTTTTTCGTTCTCCGCATTTGCTGCAACCAATACTGTGAATTCTCTCCCCTGTATATATTCTTCCACCATCAGCGGGCCATATTCTTCAATTATGGCAGCACATTTTATTTCCAGTTCTTCAAGGTTATGCACCAAAGACTGTTCATCCACACCCAGGCTATCACCGGCATGTGCAGGTTTAACAAATAATGGATACTTTAAATGAGCCGTTTGTTTTTCCAGGTCTTCCAGTGAATGTAACAATGCATAGGCGGGAATTCTTACTCCTTCACAATAAGCTACATATTTCATCAGCCTTTTCGGTACATCATAAAGTTTTGTGCCGGGGCCGGTAATTGGAAGATTTAATAGTTCTGCATTAAAATAAATATCATAGCCCGGAACTTCCCAATCGGGATATCCCTCACAAAGATTTACAAAACAATCATAGCCTTTTTTCTTTAGCTCTTTTAATTGTTTATAAGTAGTCAGCTTGTTGATTAAAACATGGTCCACCTGATCATCCGGCAGCAAGCCAGTAAGATTTCGAACGGGATCATAATACTGATAATCCACCTTCGAGGGAGAGTAATCTGGCTGTAAAACACAAATCTTCATACAAACTTTTTATATGTATAATACCTGAAACTAATTATTTGAGATATCTCTGTAATTACTGTTAAATATTTTCAACAGTAACAGTTTTCAGCTTAGTATTCAATGCATCTTCAATAATAGCTTTGATCATATCTCCAAAGCTATGTTCTCCCAGCCTGACCATTGCGCCTATCGAAGTATAATCTTCGTCCTCGCTGAGGCCGCATTGTGCATTTACTTCCAGCACATACATTTCGCCGGTTTCTTTGTCCATCCGGATATCAATACGGCCATACCCCGTCCCTTCTACAGCACAATAGGCATCCCAGGTTAATTTGCAAATTCTGTCATGTAAAGAAGCGTCTGGTTTGTAATAATTGTAAAAGTCTTCATATACACCATTGCCGCAGGGCTTTTCGTCTTCATAGGTTTCCCAAAGTCTGTCAAATGATAAAAATTTTTCTTCATCAGGAAGTCGTTTATTAAACACTCTTTCTACTGGCTGATAAATGATGGCTTGTTCCGGTCTGTCAAATGATCCAACAACAAATGTGGTAAACTCTGGCCCGGTAATAAATTTTTCAGCTATCAAACCACCGAATGTAAAATCCCAGCCATGGTATCCCTGATAAAGTTCATTAACAATTCTGGAAAGATCTTCGTCATTACCTACAACATTTCTTACACCCAATCCCATGCTGCCGCCGGAAACAGCCGGTTTGACAATCAGCGGAACACCGGTTTTTTTACAATATCCATTCAGGTCCTGTTTTGAATCAGTAACAGACAACCATTTTGCAGAAGGTATATTGAATCTGTCAAATGCCTGCTTCATTGTGATCTTTGAAGTGGTCAGGTGATAATAATTTTCTCTTGCACCTGTATAGATCATTTGTTTTTCTTCGAGGTACCTGATGACAGAAATTCCTGGTGCACCATTTACTTCATCGCCGTCACATAAATTGAATATTACCGGAGTCTGTCCGTTTGCAGATTCACCAATCTCATCAATGATCTTTTTAAAATTATGGATCGTTACATACTGCCATTTCCATTGCTGACCTATTTCTTCAAATGCATTTGTAAATTCTTTGATGTTTGCATCAAAGTCATAATAGTGCTTTAAATTAACATCATCAGTATGTAACTGCGGAGCCAATACCCAAACAAAATAAGTTTCTGTTTTTGTAAGATTTTTATGCTTCTCTGCGTCCTGCATGAAAGAATTAAATGGTATTAGTTATTATAGCAAAATATATAATGTAAACTTAAAGATAAACTTGATATAATAAAAAATACACAGGGGTTAATTTAACAGCTCCATTTCGATCCCGTGTTGATTGAGTATATTGATTAACTTCAAACAAATGAAACCAATGGCATACCGATTCATTTTCCTTTGTTTAATTAACCTCACAGCTTATAGCCAGCATCCCAATATCATTTATATCATGAGTGATGACCATGATGCAGATGCAATCAGTGCTTATAATAAAACGCTTATTTCAACTCCAAACATTGACAGGCTGGCCAATGAAGGCCTGAGGTTTGTGAACAGTTTTGTAGGAAATTCAATCTGTTCACCAGTGAGAGCAACTATTTTAACCGGGCAACACTCACATATGAATGGAGTAAAAGATAACCGGACCCCCTTTGATGGTTCAAAACCAACTTTACCCAAATTATTAAAAGCATCCGGATACCAAACTGCCCTTATTGGCAAATGGCATCTTCATTCTTTACCCACTGGTTTTGATTACTGGAAAATTCTTCCGGGCCAGGGGCTATACAATTCCACAAGGTTTATTCATATGATTAAGGATACCGTAAGGTATAATGGATATGCTACTACTTTGATAACTGACGATGCCCTGAATTGGTTGAAAGAGAAACGAGATCCATTAAAACCTTTTTTCATGATGATGCATCATAAGGCACCGCATAGAAATTTTTTTCCTGAATTAAAATGGTTGGAGATCTTCAGTAAGAGATCATTTCCTGAGCCCGAAACACTTTATGCTGATTCAATTAGCAAGGGGACGGCCTTCAAACATCAGCGAATGAGTATTCTGAAAGATATGACCCTTTGTACTGACTTGAAAACAGATCCACAATACCTGATGGATATTCCCCATTTAAAACCCGACTCAAATGATATCAGGGGTTATAATGCACTGATGAATGCGATGCCCGAAGAACAAAGAATTAAAATGAAAGAGATCTATTCTGAAAGGGGTAGGGTCCTTCAACAAAAAAAACCAGATGGGAAGGATCTGCTGAAATTGAAATACCAATGGTATATGCAGGACTTTCTTGCTACTGTTGCCTCCATAGATGAAAGTGTTGGAAGGATTTTAAATTATCTTGATGAATCTGGTTTGTCAAAAAATACAATTGTGGTCTATACCAGTGATCAGGGATTTTACCTGGGGGAGAATGGCTGGTTTGATAAAAGGTTTATGTATGATGTAAGTATGCATACGCCATTATTGATGCGCTGGCAGGGAAATATAAAACCGGGTTTTGTAAATTATTCGCTGGTACAAAATATTGACCTTGCTCCTACCATGCTGGATATGGCTTCGGTTTCAATTCCCGATTGGATGCAGGGAATAAGTTTAATACCATTGGCAACCGGAAAGAAAAAAGACCTGGAAAGAAAAGAATTGTATTACCGGTATTATGAATATCCCATTGATCATTATGTATTGCCACATCTCGGCATCAGGAGTCAAAAATATAAGCTGATTTATTTTTATACTGCTAATGAATGGGAGCTTTATGATATGCTAAAGGATCCACAGGAACAACATAACCTTGTAAGTTTGCCGGAATATCAATCTGAATTAAAGAAAATGAAGAATCGGCTGGCAGCGGTAAAGAAAAAGTATAAAGATTATGAGCCAGCGGGGGTGATGAAATAGTGATTATTTGTTTTAAAAAAATACAAATGTTCCTGAAATTATTTTTAAAACTGGCAGGATGGAAAGCGGTCAATGAATTTCCCAATTATTTGAAGAAAGGGGTAATCATTGTAGCTCCCCATACCAGCTGGGTCGATTTTCCAATTTGTGTTGCGTTCAGAAATGTTCTTAAAATAAAAAATGGCAAATACCTTGGAAAAGAAGAATTGTTCAGGGGTCCGTTTGGTTTTTTATTTCGCTGGACCGGTGGCACACCAGTTGACCGCTTCAGTAAACAAGGTGTAGTGGACCAGGTTGTTGAAAAATTTAATCATGCAGACAACCTGTTTATAGCTTTATCGCCTGAAGGAACCAGAAAAAAAGTAGATAAACTAAGAACAGGATTTTATCATATTGCAAAAAAGGCAGGGGTGCCGATCATATTGGTAGGGCTGGATTATAGCAAAAAAGAGCTGAGTGTTGCGCCTCCATTTTACACAACAGATAATGAAAATGAAGACTTTAAAAAAATAATTGCCTTTTTTGCTCCTATTAAAGGCCGGCATCCTGAGAATGGTTTGGCACACTTTTTATTTGTTTAATATTAACAAAGTATATATATAAAAAAAACATCAGCGGCTATCTTTGCAATACATAAAACAATGAATTTTTCCAGCAGAATCCCTTGTTTATTATTACCACCAAAAAAAAAACTATGAACCCAAGAAATTTATTAATTGCGGCTTTAATGCCTTTATTTTTCATGTCATGTGTCAGCTCAAAAAAATATAAAAGCGAGCAGGCCCGTTATGCAGACCTGGTAATCAAGCAATCTCAGATTCAGGCAGATTTAACCACTTGTATCAATGACAGAAATATGCTGACACGCCAGAGAGAATCTCTTGAAGGACAAAATGCGGCCTTGATTGCAAAAATCGCTGACCTGAATAAACACATCGAGTTTCTGAAAGAAAACAACACAAGTGTGTTAACGCAATTACAGGATCTTTCAGTAATGTCAAAAGCTCAGGCAGAAAGTATAAAAAAATCTTTGGAAAATATAGGCGCCAAGGATCTTTATATCCAGGATCTTCAATCATCAATGGCACGTAAGGACTCATTGAATCTTGCTTTAGTAATGAACCTGAAAGGTGCTATCGGCAATATGGCTGATGAAGACATCAACATTAAAGTAGACAAAGGTGTAGTGTACATTGATATTTCTGACAAACTGCTTTTCAAAACAGGGAAATATGAAGTAACCCCGGCCGCAAAAACAGTTTTAGGTAAAGTTGCAATGGTGTTGAAAAACCAGCCCGATATAGAATTTATGGTTGAAGGCCATACTGACAATGTTAAGTATAATGCCGGTGTATTGCAGGATAACTGGGACCTGAGCGTAAAAAGAGCCACATCAATAGTAAGAATGTTGCAAAAAGAATATGGACTTGATCCCGCTAAGATGGCTGCAGCTGGAAGAGGAGAATACAACCCGATTGCAGATAATAGCACAGCTTCAGGCCGGGCAACAAACCGCAGAACAAGGATCCTGATCCTTCCTCAATTGGATCAATTCTTCAAATTGCTTGAAACAAAATAATCTTACCCGTTTATAATAAAGAAATAAAAACCCTGCAATTGCAGGGTTTTTTATGCTGTAGATTTTACTTAATTTCTTCAAAAACTCCGGTCTGTTTATTCTTCCGCACATTATCCCAATGAAAATAGCGGCCATTCATTGCCACATATACTCCAGGGGCTAAAGTTTGTGCAAAAGCCAGTGCACTACCAAGATTAAATAATCCGTCGCTGCTGCCGAATTTTATCGGTATCATGGCACCTGTAAGTACAATGGTTTTTCCTTTTGTTTTTTCAGAAAGCCTGATGGCCGTCTCTGTCATCGTATCGGTACCATGCGTGATCACTATTCTTGTTTCTTCACATTGATTACACTGATGGGCTATCAGGTCCCTGTCTTCGGTTGTCATTTCAAGGCTGTCTACCATCATCAGTGTTCTGATCTGTACCGGAACCAAATTTCTGCCCAGCTCCAATAATTCATTCAGGTGGGTGTCTTTAAAATAAAGCTGGCCATTCAGCTCGTTATACTCTTTATCAAAAGTGCCCCCGGTAATAAAAATACGAATGGACATAGATTAATTATTTCATAGCGAATGTAATACATCTGTCCCGAAAGGGACTTTGGCAATAATCAATTTACCGGGTAAAGTTAATTGCTGGTCTTTGATTGGGGTTTTAAAGCATGTTCTACTTCTGTAGTTGACAAATATCATTGCTCTCCTTTAAAAGAAATGCTACCTTATGGTTGAAATTGGGCTTCCTTTCCAAAATTCCGGGATATGAAAGATTTTATATTAATTTCTTTCCTGCTGGTTTTTTTTATTCCTGGTTATAATCAGGCATGGACAAAAAAATTTGACATAGTTGATGCCTGTGAATGCGGTATATATAGGGTTGCAAAGGACAATAAATATGGGTATACAGATGACAAGGGGAATATAATCATCCAAATAATATATGATGACGGGATGAGTTTTTCTGAAGGACGGGCTGCTATAAAAATTGGTCAGAAATGGGGGTTCATTGATAGTACAGGAAAAGAGATTGTAAAACCACTGTATACAGAAGTCTATTCGTTTCATGAAGGCTTGGCCGTTGTGTCGATCGGAGATGCGTTTGGCTTTATTGATCTTTCCGGAAAACTATCCATCCCGTTAATCTATACTAATGCTAAAAGTTTCGGCAATAAATTAGCTCCTGTTTGTAACAGCAAAAACATATGGGGCTTTATTAGCAGGGAAAATAAAGTGAGTATCCCGTTTCAGTTTAATTATGCTGATAGTTTTTCAGAAGGTACTGCAAGAGTTATGAAGGCAGGCAAATGGGTTTATATTGATAATACCGGAAAAATTGTAAAGGAAGGTGATTAGTCTTTTTCCTTCTGAGTTTCATGAAACACTTTCCGATATTCAATTAACTTTATCCGATGGCAAGAACTCCTTCAGCAATGGTAGCATTGGCTACAACAGCACCTGGTTTTAATCTTCCGGATGTGGTTTCAGGAAATCAAATTTCCCTGAATGATATAAAAGGAGAAACAGGAACCCTTATCATGTTTATTTGCAATCATTGCCCTTTTGTAAAACATGTAAATGATGAATTGATAAAACTGGCCAATGAATATAAAAAAAAGGGAATTGGATTTGCAGCTATCAGTTCCAATGATGTACTTAATTATCCTGAGGATTCTCCTGAGTTGATGAAAGAAGTGGCTATTGAATTAAATTATCCCTTTCCTTATCTCTACGACGAAACGCAGGAAGTAGCCAAAGCATATAAAGCTGCCTGCACTCCAGATTTTTTTATCTATAATAATAAATTGGCACTGGTCTATCGTGGTCAGCTTGATGATTCCCGGCCGGGAAATGGAATTCCTGTTACAGGAAAAGATATCCGCCACGCACTGGATTGTTTATTAAACGGCCAGCCTATTCTTTCTGAGCAGCGGCCATCCATTGGTTGTAATATCAAGTGGAAATAGTAAATCGTTTTTCCTTTTTAAAATATTCTTCCTTCAAACTGAAAATTTGTTCCCTAACTTTAAAACCAAATAATAAAAACTGTTTATGAAAAAAATATTTTCACTGTTGACATTGCTTTTTGTTTTTGTTTCTATCAATGCACAAATAGCAGCAAAAGTTTCCAGGCCTGAGCTATGGAAGAAAGAAGTAATAGCTGCAGTGGATCAGCAATACAAAATGGCTCAGGAAATGGTAGACATGGTTTTTAGTTTTTCTGAGTTGGGATTCCAGGAAACAGAAACTTCCAAATATCTCACTACTATATTAGAAAAGAATGGATTTAAAATTGAATGGGGTATTGCTGGTATTCCAACAGCCTGGTTGGCCAAATGGGGAAATGGAAAACCGCTAATTGCGTTGGGCAGCGATATTGACTGCATTCCCAAAGCATCACAAAAACCTGGTGTGGCTTACAAAGAACCTATTGTAGAAAATGCACCCGGTCATGGCGAAGGACATAATTCCGGATTACCCTTAGTGATCTTGTCGGCTATTGAAACAAAAAAAATAATGGAAAGGGAAAAATTACCCGGCTCATTGATGATATGGCCTGGTGTAGCAGAAGAATTAGTAGGTACTAAAGCCTGGTATATTCGGGATGGATACTTTAAAGATGTAGATGCCTGTATTTTCACACATGTTGGCAATAACCTGGGTGTAAGCTGGGGCGATGCCGGTAATAATGGATTGGTATCTGTTGAATTTTCATTTGAAGGAAGCTCTGCTCATTCTGCCGGTGCACCCTGGCGGGGTAAAAGTGCACTGGATGCTGTTGAGTTGATGAACGTAGCATGGAATTTTAAAAGGGAACACCTGAAACCAACCCAGCGATCGCATTATGTAATTACGGATGGGGGTGATCAGCCAAATGTGGTTCCTTCAAAATCCTCCGTCTGGTATTACTTGCGTGAAAGAAACTATGAAGACATCCGGTACATGTATGATGAAGCGATTAAGTATTCAAAAGCTGTAGCAGAAATGACCGGGACTATAGTATCACATCGTTTGTTGGGTACTGCATGGCCGGGACATTTTAATAAATCAATTGCTGAAACGATGTACAAAAATATTCAGACAGTTGGATTACCCACCTGGGATTCTGCTGATCAGCAATTAGCAAGAGCAGTTCAAAAATTAGTGAATGCTCCAAAAATAAGTCCACAGGGAAAACCAATCAATGACGGTCTTGCTATTAAGTTGGATTCACTCAATGGACCTGTTCAGTTTTCCTGGGGCTCCGGTAGTGATGATATTGCAGATATTGGATGGAATGTTCCCACAGTAGTACTTCGTTTCCCTTCAAACATTCCCGGTACACCCGGACATAACTGGGCTGATGCAATTGCGATGGCAACGCCTATTGCACACAAGGGGGTGGTTGCCGGTGCTAAAGCATTATCGGCTACATTGGTGGATATGCTGACAGATCCTAAAGTACTTGCGGACGCCTGGGATTATTTTAAAAATGTGCAAACAAAAGATGTGAAGTACAATTCATTTGTGGGAGCCAATGATCCACCGGCAATTCATTTGAATAAAAAAATCATGGATGAATTTCGTCCGGAGTTAAAAAAATATTACTACGACCCTTCTAAGTATAAAACCTACCTGGAGCAGCTGGGTATTCAATATCCTGCTTTGGAAAAGAAAGGATTTTAATTTTAATGTATATAAGACATAAGCCGGGATCTTATCTCCCGGCTTATGATTTATATAAAAACCTTTATTCCATTCAGCCGTCTTTCTTCTCAAAGGATATCCCTTCTTGTTTCATAAACGGTCTTAAAATATCAATCGGAACCGGGAAAATGGTGGTTGAATTGTTTTCAGTAGCAATCTCTGCTAATGTCTGCAGGTAACGAAGAGTTAAAGCACTTGGTTCACCAGAAAGAATTTTTGCTGCATCGGCTAATCTTTGTGAAGCCTGGAATTCTCCTTCTGCGGCTATTACTTTTGAACGGCGTTCTCTTTCAGCTTCTGCCTGCTTGGCCATGGCTCTTTGCATTTCCTGAGGCAGATCAATCTGCTTCACTTCTACATTGGAAACTTTAATTCCCCATGGCTCTGTTTGTGCATCAATGATCTGCTGTAATCGCAGATTAATCTTATCCCTTTGAGAAAGGAGGTCATCCAGTTCTGATTGACCAAGTACACTCCGTAATGTTGTTTGGGATATCTGGGAGGTTGCCGCCATAAAATTTTCTACCTGTACAATGGCTTTTTGTGGTTCCATTACACGGAAGTACACTACGGCATTTACCTTAATAGATACATTGTCTGATGTAATAATATCCTGGGGTGGCACATCCAATACAACAATTCGCAAACTTACTTTTACCATTTTATCTATCACAGGTATTAACAAAATGAGTCCGGGGCCTTTAATACCTCCACCCCCAATTAACCGGCCAAGCCGGAATATAACTCCCCGTTCATATTCCCTTAATATTTTAATTGCACTGGATAGAAAGAGCAGTATAAATAATACGATCACTACGGTGGTTACTGGTAATTGTTCCATAATAGAGTTGTTTAGCTGTTTATAATCGGTTCTACAAATAATTTCATATTCTTCATTTCCTTTATCCTTACTTTTTCGCCCCTGTTAATCGTGCCTGCAAGTGATTCTGCATTCCATATTTCCCCTTGTACTCTTATCGTTCCTTTTGGTGACAATATTTCCAGCACTTCGCCAATATCGCCAACCATTCCTTCAATCCCGGTAGTGATTTTGTTTTTTTGCGCTTTTAATCCAAAACCAATCACAAAAAGAAAGAAAAGTGCAGATACAATGGTAGCAGAAATAATAACCGAACGGGAAATTCTTACCATTTCTAATGATGATCCTGATTTAATCAGCATCATGGATCCTAAAAGTAAAGAAACCACTCCCCCTATTGCCAGTAAGCCGTGGCTGGCAATTTTTAATTCAAGCAAAAACAAGATGATGGCAAAAACTATTAATGCAAGTCCTGCATAATTGATAGGTAAAGTATGCATGGAATAAAATGCAAGTATAAGTGATATCACACCAACAATTCCGGGCAAGATGGCACCGGGATTATATAATTCAAACATTATCCCATACATCCCGAGTAATAATAAAATATATGCAATGTTCGGGTCACTCAGAATATCCAGCAGTTTTTCCCAAATATTCATTTTGTATTCTTCCACAACTGCTGATACAGTTTGCAAAGCCTTTGCCCCGGAATTCAATTCAACAATTTTGCCATTGATCATTGCCAGCAGTTCTTTTTCATTTTTTGCTATGAGATCAATAACGGAATCCTGCAATGCTTCAGTTTCTGTATAAGAATAACTTCTCCTTACGGCCCTCTCTGCCCATGCCATGTTACGGTTCCTTTTTTCAGCGATCGTTCTTATAAATGCAGCGGCATCGTTGGTTACTTTCTCATTCATCGTTGTATCCATCTGTCCCGAGCTTACAGGATGAGCTGCACCGATATTGGTTCCCGGCGCCATGGCCGCTATATTGGCTGCAAGCGTTATAAATACACCGGCTGATCCGGCATGAGAACCACCCGGTGATACAAAAACAACTACCGGAACCGGCGATTCCAGCATGTCGCTGACGATCATTCTTGTTGATTTCAATAAACCACCCGGAGTGTTTAAATGGATAATAAGGCATTCAGCATTTTCATCAGCCGCTTTTTTAATTCCATTCCTGATAAAATCTGCAGATACCGGATTAATACTGCCATCGATTTTCATGGAAACTACTTTCTGTGAAATGCCAGAAAGCGAAAAGAAAAACAGAAGGAAACAATATGATAAAAAATGTTTCATAAATGATATTCAATCAAAAAAACCGGACTTGTAATTTACTGAAATTAGGGGTAAGGATGAGGAAAAATATAAGTAGAAGTTTTTATAGTGCTTTTAATATAAATTGTTAGTGTAATTGTAAGGGAATTATCTGTGAGTGTAGATTTGTAGCATGAGTGATGTGCATGATCAAAATACCCGGAGCTTTAATATGAGTCGCATAAAAAGCAAGAACACCAAACCGGAAATGCTGGTCAGGAAATTCTTACATGCAAATGGTTTTCGTTATTCTCTTCATCAAAAAAAATTACCGGGCAAGCCGGATATTGTTTTAAAAAAATACAAGACGGTAATTTTTATGCATGGATGTTTCTGGCATGGGCATAAGAACTGTAAATACTTTGTAGTACCCAAAACAAGAACAGGATGGTGGATAAATAAGATTGGAACCAATAAAACCAATGATGCAAAAGCAGTGAAGGCTTTGAAAAAAGAAAAATGGAAAGTGATTGAAATATGGGAATGTAAATTAAAGCCTGGCAAAGTGGAAAGAACTCTCGCTTCTCTACTGAAAAAATTATCTTTCTGATTTACCGTTTTGTGGTATTGGCTGTAAAACTCCTCAGTGTTAACTTAAGGTCACAAATTGTGACCTTAGAAATAGTTGATATTCCAAATTGGAATATCAACATTTAAATAAGCTATGGTAAAAGCAACTAAAGAACTGATGATTCCTGATGAACTGGTGATGAGTAAAATTTATCTCATCCGGGGACAAAAAGTAATGCTGGACAGGGATTTGGCTGAGTTGTATGACGTAGAGACCAGGGTCTTTAAACAGGCTATAAGAAGAAATCTTGAGAGATTTCCCTATGATTTCATGTTTGAAATGACTCCCGAAGAGCTGGAAAATTGGAGATCACAATTTGTGATCTCCAATTCAGACAAAAAGGGGCTTCGCCATATGCCCTTCTGTTTTACAGAACAGGGTGTTGCCATGCTCTCTTCTGTACTCAATAGCGAAACAGCCATCCTGGTAAACATTCAAATTATCAGAGTTTTCACACGGATGCGGGAAATGATCATGACCCATAAAGACATTTTACTGCAACTTGAAAAGATAGAGAAGAAACTAACCGGGCACGATGAAGACATTGCCCTGATATTCGGCTACCTGAAAAAATTACTGACTCCGCAACAGCCGGCAAGACAAAAGATCGGCTTTAAAAGAAAGGATGAAGAGGATTAAAGAATAATAGAAAAATTATTGTTCGGGTTGTCTGGTTTGTCCATCAAGGGCTTGATCAATAAATTCTTTCAGTTCTGGTAAACTTTCCTCTTTTATTTTCCAGATCATAGCATAATCAATACCAAAATATTCATGAACTATTCGATTCCTGAATCCGGCAATGCGCCGCCATTCAATTTCCGGATGAGCTGATTTAAATTCTTCAGAAACATGGTTGGCCGCTTCTCCTATGATTTCAAAATTTCTTACAACAGCATCCATCGTTTTGTCGTCCTTACTAAAATCATTAAAACTGAAACCATGGGTATAGGAAAGAATTTTTTGTATGGCATCACGTATATCTTCCGGTAAAAGCTGTACTTCCCGTTTAGACATAAATGAGTTCAGGTTCTATAAAATTGAAATATTTTGGTTTGATAGCACCGCGGGATACCAGGTCAACTTTCATTTGTAATAAATCCTCCAGTTCATAGGCAAGATCAATAAAGGTTATACCGATAGGTTGTGAAAAATCCACCATAACATCCACATCACTTTTACCCGCAATTGCCGTATTACGGCTGTAGGAGCCAAAAAGAGCCAACTCTTTTACGCCGTATTTTTTTTCCAGCGAAGGCTTTGCTCTTTTAAGTGTTGCTAAAATGATATTCTTTTCCGACATAGAACGAATTTACAATTTTTATTCTGTTTGTCTAAGCTTCAGTAATTCACTTATCCGGAAAGACCTATCTCTTTGTTTCCAAAAAATAATTCCTGCACTCTTCCACTTTGTCTGTATTAATAATATCAATACCGAGTTGTTGAAGCCGCAACCATGATTCCGGATTATCAGGACAGGCCCATAGCCTGAGCAACTTACCCGTGCCATGCACTTTTTTAATTGCTGCTTTCAGTCGCTCCCCTTCATCAGGCGGTGGAAGATGATAACCCACCCAGCTGTCACTGATAAAAGCGACTCTTTGCAATGTTGCACTATCATATATTTCATTGGGACGGCCATCAAAAAAAATAAAAGCCGGGTAAGAGATCCATGATGATACCGGGCCCCTGTCTCCGCTGATTACAATCTGCACGGCATTGGGATTTACAGAACGATCAAAAACAACAGGTTTTTTTGAAAGCAATTTGATTAATTTTTTTAGTACAGCTTCTCCGCTCTCTTTTATATCAATCATCAAAACTGGTGCATAGCTGCTGTCTTCACTGATCTTTCCTTTATGCCGGCGAAACAACTCAATAATAGGTTGCAGGTAAAGACTGTCCAGTGTTGGAAGAATCGCAATGTCTTTTGTCTGTCTGCGGGCAGGCAGAGCATGTGCTACCAGCAGCCTCTTGCCGGAAAGATAAATATCTGCTTCTATCGAAAATGCTTT
>CAZOOT010000014.1:0-43709 GCA_964581455.1 uncultured Chitinophaga sp.
TCAGTTTTCATTTAATTATTCGCTGAAGTAGGCTAAGAGAAGAAAAAAGAGAAAAAGGATAAAAGAGCTGTCTGTATTATTTCGCTTTTACCGTGCAAATTTTAGGAATCTTCCAAGTCCCCCGTTGGGGGATTTAGGGGGCTTGGCTACTCAATTCAAACTCCCTTTTCAAGCGGTAAGTAATTGAAAGCAATCCTCCCTCCTTTGTTCCATTTTTAATGGGTTTTTCAAACTCTCTGTTGAACTGAAGATCAATCGGCCCATCTTTTAATGCAGAAAGCCTGTTTGCAGCAATAATTAATTTCCCGTCTCTCACTGTATCCATATCATTAATATCTCTGCTGGTAAAGGAAGTGTCAGTTAAAATCACCCGGATGATTTCCTCAGGCTCAAGCCCTTTCAGATGAAAAACAAGATCTTCTCTTTTTAGCACCGGCAGCAATCCGGGACTGATCTCAAATGGTATAAACTCAAATTCCTCTATGTACTTATTATTATTCAGATCTGTAAAAACGATTGAATGTTTCCCGGCAAATGAATGCAGCGGTTTGTGAATCTCGTAATAAGCACCACTGAATTTGGCGCTGTCAGGCATTATTTCCTCACCATCCAGTTCTACTTTACTGGGTTCATTCAAAAGCAGGGTTGTTCCATTTGGCCCACCCATCCGGTATTGCAGTTTCACCGTTACATTGTCCCGGCCTTCTTCTGCCCAGATCTCATAATCAAAATAAACAGCATTGGGGTTCACATCATCAGTGTTCCCAATCTCATTGCTGGTGCAGGAAAAAAGAAAGAGGAAGATAAGGGTTAAGGAAAAGGTTGAGGTTAAGGTTGAGATTGAGGTTGAGATAAAGTGAAAAAGCTTTTTCATAAAAGAGTTTGAGATTTATTCTTTTTTGCAGTTCAAAGTTCGTTAAAGAAAGGCTAATAAAGGAAATCATGACTTTGAGGTATGAAATACAAGAAGAACATTAATTAATATTTTATTTCATTCAACTAACCCATTACTTCCAACTTCAAACTTCTGACATCGGACTTCCGACTTCTGGCTTCGGACTTCGGACTTCCGACTTCCCGCTTACCTACTTTACTTATCTTTGCTCCCCTCTGAAAGGCTTTTATTTAAGCTGTCAAATTGGCTTACAGATATTTGTAGCACTTTATTTGACAACGATTAAGCTCTTCTAAGTTGCAATTGAAAATGGATTTCAACCCGGAGAACTTTCAGAAAAAAATTAATTAAGCATATTATGAGTTTTTTGTCCAAGATTTTTGGTGGTAATAAGTCAGATAAAGATGTAAAGAAGATTCAACCGCTGGTGGTTACAATCAACCAGTTTTTTGATTCTTATCATTCATTGACAAATGATGAACTGCGAAATAAAACCGTCGAGTTCCGTCAGCGCATCAAACAGCAGCTTGCTGAAATTGATGATCTGATAATTGAAACAAATAAAAAAGCCGAGGCACTTCCTTTTAATGATCTGATTGGAAAAGATACCATTTACCAGGAAGTGGATAAATTGAAAAAAGACCGCAATGTAAAAATTGAAGAAGTTCTGAATGAAATTTTACCGGAAGCATTTGCCGTAGTAAAAGAAACAGCCCGCCGTTTTAAAGAAAATAAAGAAATCGTATCTACAGCCACGCAGATGGATCGTGACCTGAGTGTGAAAAGAGATTATGTAACTATTGAAGGAGAAAATTCAATTTATAAAAATACATGGACTGCCGGTGGTTCACTGATCACCTGGAATATGCTGCATTATGATGTGCAGCTGGTAGGAGGTGTGGTTTTACACCAGGGAAAAATTGCAGAGATGGCTACCGGTGAAGGTAAAACACTTGTTTCTACATTGCCGGCCTACCTGAATGCGTTGGCAGGAGAAGGTTTGCATATCGTTACCGTGAATGATTACCTGGCCCGTCGTGACCAGGAATGGAATGGAACTATTTTTGAATGGCTGGGCCTTACTGTAGATTGTATTGACAAGCATCAACCCAATAGTGAAGAAAGAAGAAAAGCTTACCGTGCAGATATTACATACGGTACCAATAATGAATTTGGCTTTGATTATCTCCGTGATAATATGGTGCATTCACCTGAAGAAATGGTGCAGCGTAAGCATCATATGGCGATGATTGATGAAACCGACAGTGTGTTGATCGATGATGCCAGAACGCCTTTGATCATATCCGGACCCATTCCAAGAGGAGATGATCAGCAGTATCATATTTTAAAACCAAGGATCCAGCAACTGGTAGAAGCCCAGGAAAGAATAGCACGGGCAAGTTTGAATGAAGCAAAAAAGAAATTTGCAGAAGGCGATGATGATCCGAAAAGCGGCGGGCTTTTACTTTACAGGGCACACCGCGGTTTACCAAAATATGGCCCCACCATCAAATTCTTAAGCGAACCGGGTATTAAAGTAAAAATGCAGAAGACAGAGAACTTCTACCTGGCCGATCAGCAGAAAGAAATGAAAGTGGTGGATGAAGAACTTTTATTTTACATTGACGAAAAAAATAATTCTGTTGATCTTACTGATAAAGGTATTGCCATGATCACCAGGTCTGGTGAAGATCCAGATTTTTTTGTGATGCCGGATATAGGAGTGAAACTTGCAGAGATAGAAGCAATGGATGGCACAGCAGAGGAAAAAATTCACATGAAGGAAGAAGTGCTGAATGATTTCAGGATAAAAGCTGATCGTATTCATACAGCACAACAATTACTGAAAGCCTATACCTTATTTGATAAGGATGTTGAATATGTGGTATTGGATGGTGCGGTAAAAATTGTAGATGAACAGACTGGCCGTATCATGGAAGGCAGAAGGTATTCTGATGGATTGCACCAGGCGATTGAAGCGAAGGAAAATGTAAAAATCGAAGCAGCCACCCAGACCTATGCCACCATCACTCTGCAGAATTATTTCAGGATGTACCATAAGCTGGCAGGTATGACGGGTACTGCAGAAACAGAAGCAGGAGAATTCTGGAGTATTTATAAACTGGATGTGGTTACAGTTCCAACCAATGAAAAATTAATCCGTAAAGATCACCAGGATCTTGTTTACAAAACAAAAAGAGAAAAATACAAAGCAGTCATTGAAGAAATTGAAGCTATCCGCAATGCCGGAAGAGCTGTACTGGTTGGTACCACTTCAGTAGAGGTAAGTGAATTGTTGAGTAAAATGCTGCATGTAAAAAAGATTCCGCACAATGTATTGAATGCAAAACAGCACAGTAAGGAAGCGCAGATTGTTGCTGAAGCCGGATTACCAGGCGCCATTACCATTGCCACCAATATGGCCGGAAGGGGTACAGATATTAAGCTGGGCCCCGGTGTAAAAGATGCCGGCGGACTTGCAATTATTGGTACTGAAAGACATGATAGCCGTCGTGTGGACAGGCAGCTTCGCGGACGTGCCGGACGTCAGGGAGACCCTGGAAGTACACAGTTCTATGTTTCACTGGAAGATGACCTGATGCGTATGTTCGGCAGCGAACGTATAGCAAAGATCATGGACAAGCTGGGATACAAAGAAGGTGAAGTGATCCAGCACAGCATGATCACCAACAGCATTGAAAGAGCACAGAAGAAAGTAGAAGAAAATAATTTTGGTATCCGTAAGCGGTTATTGGAATATGATGATGTGATGAATAAACAAAGAAATGTTGTTTATGGCAAACGCCAGCATGCTTTGTTTGGCGACCGGCTTGCATTGGATCTGGACAATGCATTTTCAATTGTTACGGAAGGCCTGATCAGCACTTATCGTGAGCAGGATGATTATGAAGGATTCAAACTGGATTGCATTGTAAATTTTGGCATGGATACCAAAATCGAAAAAGAAGAATTTCTGAAAACAGATGAATCAACACTGGTAGAAATTCTCTATGCAGAAGCCACTCAGAATTATGAACGGAAAAAAGAAGAGCTGAAAAAGCAAGCTTTACCTGTTTTCAAAAATATCCGCCTCACCCAGGGAAGTCAAATTGAAAATGTAGTAGTTCCTTTATCAGACGGAAGAAAAATAATCAATTCATTGACCAATATGCAGAAAGCCCTTGACTCACAGGGTACCGAAATCTGTGATGCAATGGAAAGGTCAATCACATTAGCAGTAATTGACAACGCATGGAAAGAACATCTCCGTGCCATGGATGATCTGAAACAAAGTGTTCAGACAGCTTACCTGGAACAAAAAGATCCATTGGTGATCTATAAGATGGAAGCATTTAACCAGTTTAAGAATATGGATAGTGAAGTAAATAAGGATATCGTCTCCTTTCTTTGCCATGCAGCTATTCCGGCCCAGGAACAAAATGCACAGGTACGTGAAGGGAAAAAAGTAAAAACTGATTTGAGTAAACTTTCTGCAAATAAAGAAGAGATAGATGCAGCCGGACAGGACCATGCCGTTAATCAAAATGAATATCACGATCCTTCCGGTGTTGCTGTTAAACAAGAACCTGTTAAAGTAGCACCTAAGATTGGACGCAATGATCAGTGCCCATGCGGCAGCGGGAAGAAGTATAAGCATTGTCATGGGAAAGAAGGATAATAAAAAAACATTCAAATAAATTTTAAGCATTCACATAAGTGAATGCTTTTTTATTGATCAGAATAACAAAAATTTAATTCCCCTGAATAAGCTAAATTTGAAAACAACCAGCATCGTCAACCAAAGCTCATCATGAAACCTTTTCTTAAAAAAGTATTATATCAAACAGTTCTTCGTCAAAAATGGGATGAGCCGGGGAATGAATCAGAATATACTTCATATGAATTTGCAAAAGCTTACCGGGAACTTAAAATTACGATCAAGGCTTTTTTCCGTGACTTGCTGCTGATCTCTCTTGGTATTGCTTCTGCATCCTTTGGTTTAAAAGGTTTTTTATTACCCAATAGTTTTATTGATGGCGGAGCTACTGGCATTGCGTTGCTGATCAGTCAGCTGACAGAAGCAAAATTTCCTGTAATGCTTTTACTGATAAATGTTCCCTTTCTTTTATTGGGCCTTGGAACCATTGGCAGGGCATTTGCTATAAAAGCATCCTTAGCGATCATCGGTCTTGCATTGGCTACAGCCTATATACATTTTCCATTGGTTACTGATGATAAATTATTGGTGGCCATATTTGGCGGAATATTTCTTGGTGTGGGAATTGGTTTTTCTATCCGCGGTGGTGTGGTCATAGACGGCACGGAAGTGCTGGCTTTATTTCTAAGCAGAAGACTGGGAACGACTATTGGCGATATTATTACCATAATAAATATTTTCATCTTCGGTGTCGCAGCATATTTTTTATCAATAGATGTAGCGTTATATGCAATGGTTACTTACCTGGTTGCATCCAAAGCTGTTGATTATGTCATTGAAGGTATTGAAGAATATACAGGTGTTACTATCGTGTCTACGCATCATGGTGAGATAAAAGATATGATCATTAATAAACTTGGACGCGGAATAACGATATACAGGGGAAAAGGAGGATATGGAAAGCATGGTCATGAGGACCAGAAAAATATTCTTTATACTGTAGTAACAAGGCTTGAAATTAACAGGCTGAATACAGAAATAGAAAAAATTGATCCCAATGCATTTGTGATTATGTCAGCAATAAAAGATATTAAAGGCGGCATGATAAAAAAGAGAGGCCTCAAACATTAGCTTATGGTGTTATTATCCGCCCCCTACACTTTTCCTGTTTGTAATTGCAGATTTTATTTTTTTATCTTTAGCTCAATTATCGGAGGATATATTCGCCTTCGGCCAAATACCGCTTATGTATCATAAGGTCAAACACAAAACACATATTTTACTGCATCCGGAGTTAGGTGAGTCGCATGCAGATAAGATCATCAACTTATCCATCATTACTTTAATTGTTTTAAATGTGATTGCAGTAATGCTGGAAACGGTACAGTCAATTCACGATGAATATGAAACCTTCTTTTTTTATTTTGACTGGATTTCAGTAATCATCTTCACTATTGAATATATATTAAGAGTATGGAGTTGCACAAATGATCCCCGGTACAAGGGCAGTATTAAAGGACGGATACGATATATATTATCCTGGGGCGCCATTATTGACCTCCTTGCCTTTCTACCTGCCTATTTACATTTTATTTTTATACTGGATCTTCGTGCACTGCGCATTTTAAGGTTACTGCGGTTTTTCAGGTTATTCAGACTAACGGCCTATATGAAATCTGCACAGAAGGTCGCTAATATTTTTAAATTAAGAAAGAATGAATTGCTTCTTAGCCTGGTACTTGCCATTTTTCTAATCATCATCGCATCTTGCTTTTTATATTTTGCAGAACATAATGAAACAGATACAAAATTCACCAGCATACCTGCTACTCTCTATTGGGCTGTAGTAACCTTAACTTCCACAGGTTATGGGGATATGGTTCCAACAACTGATATCGGGAAATTGTTAACAGGTATTATTGTCTTATCCGGTGTAGCATTTTTTGCTTTACCAGCTGGTATTATCACAGCCGGGTTTTTAGAAGAATTCAGATCCGAGAAAAGATCAAAAAAACTAAAATGCCCTCATTGTGGTCATGAATATGATCAGCATAACAATCATAATGAACATAACGGACATTAAATAAAGCATTTTAAAAAGCTTCAACAAAACAGGGTTACTATTTTGTAACCCTGTTTTATTTATTTATCTAAAAAAAGATCAGAAAGGTTTTGCCTGTTTGATATCATATTTTTTATTGAAGCGTTCGTTCAATAATTTATGTTTATCGGTCAGGTCTATTTTTCTGCCCTGAATAAATGCTTCAGTTACATTACTGGTACGCATGTCAAGAATATCTCCTTCACTGATAATGATGTTTGCATCTTTTCCTACTTCTATACTTCCGGCTTTGTCTGCAACTCCCATGATCTTTGCTGCGCTAAGTGTAATAGCCTGAATAGCCTGTTCCTTAGTTAACCCATAAGCTGCAGCGGTACCTGCATTGAAAGCCAGGTTACGTCCACGGGTTTGGCCATCATCATCCGATAATGCAAAAACAACTCCGGCTTTCTGTAGTGCTGCAGCACTTTTATAAGGCTGATCTATGTCATCATCTTCAGCGGTTGGTAAACTATGTGCTTGTTGCAAAATAACAGATATATTATTTTCTTTTAAAAGATCAGCTATCTGCCAGCTATCACTTCCTCCTACAATCACCACATCAAAATTGAATTCTTTTACAAAATCAAGAGCAATCAGCATTTGTTTTACAATATTGGCGTGCACATAAAATTTCTGGCTTCGGTCGAATAAACCTTTTACTGCTTCAAATTTTAAATTTGTTTCACTGTGTTTTGGCTCTGCCAAATAAGCTTTTGCTTCTTTGAAAAAAGTTTTTAATTCTTCAATTTTTTCCAGGCCTTCTTTAACCGGATCTCTTTGTGATCCCTGTTGCGGACCAAAACGGCCACCACCCCCAAAACGACCACCACCTCTTGCCATTAAAGCAGGCATATAAAAATGCATGCCCGCATCAGTTTTAACAGCTGCATCTTCCCAATTCCATGCATCCAGTTGTACTACGGATGATGAACCTGCAAGAAAACTTCCCTGAGGCACTATATTGGCCATTAAAATTCCATTTGAACGAAGCGTATTGATCACTTTTGAATCTGAGTTATAAGCAACAATGGAACGAACATTCGGATTCAGATCCCCTATCTCTCTGACATCTGATGATGCACGGACAGCAGATACTTCTACAAGGCCCAGTGAACTTACCGGCAACATTAATCCGGGATAAACCTGTTTGCCTTTTGCATCTACTTTAGTTGCATTGGCAGGAATGGTCACATTACTTCCTACAGCAGTAATTTTTCCGTCGGTGATGACAATACTTGTGTTTTCCAGTATTTTCCCGTTACCAGTATGCACTGTAGCATTGGTAATAACTGTTGTTCCTTTGTGTGGCTGGGTTGGCAAAACGGTTTCCTGTGAATGAGCATTTACCAAAAACCCGGTCAGTGACAAACAAAAAATTATTTTTTTCATATACTGATTTTTTAATTGTTATCTAAATCATCTGCATCTATAATGAGTAATCCGTGGCTATGACCATGATCACTGCAAGTATGCATTATGTTGTAACTTGGCTGTGCAGGGATCGTTGGCCCTCCGGATCTTTTTTCTCCATTCATTTTTTTGATCAGGCGGGTTCTTTCCACATCTACTATCTTCTGCATTTCTGCATCTTTTTCCCTGTCAAAATAAATGATGCCATCTACAATAGTGTAGAGTGATTTTGCAAAAATGCTTAACGGATTATCGCTCCATACAACTACATCAGCATCTTTTCCAACTTTCAGGCTGCCTACCCTGTCAGCTACCCTTAACATTTTAGCTGGATTCAATGTCACCATTTTCAATGCTTCTTCTTCTGATAATCCGCCATACTTTATCGTCTTTGCAGCTTCCTGGTTTAGTCTTCTTGCCATTTCTGCATCGTCTGAATTAATGGCAACTGTAAGTCCCACTCTATGCATGATCGCTGCATTATATGGTATAGCATCTTCCACTTCCATTTTATAAGCCCACCAATCAGAAAAAGTAGATGCATTTGCACCATGTTCTTTCATTTTATCAGCTACTTTATATCCTTCAAGAATGTGGGTAAATGTATTCACCTTGTATCCCATTTTATTTGCTACTTCCATTGCCATATTGATCTCGCTTTGTACATAAGAATGACAAGTGATAAACATTTTATCATTCATAATATCCGATAAAGCGTCCAGTTCAAGATCACGGCGTGGAGGAATAAGATTTGCAGTTGACTTTTTCTCTTTGATTAATTTTTCTTTTGCTGCATTATATTCTTTCCATTCATTCTGATAATCTTTTGCACGGGTAAAAGCATCCATTAATACCTGCTCCACTCCCATTCTTGTATCAGGATATCTGGTATTTCCCTGTGTGGAAGAAGAACGTTTTACATTCTCTCCCAACGCAAATTTTATCTGCGGCAACCAGTTCTTGAATTTAAGTTCATCATCATTGGCACCCCAACGTAACTTGATCAGTTGCGTTTGCCCGCCAATTACATTTGCTGATCCATGAAGAATATGGGAGGTAGTAACTCCACCACTAAGCTGGCGATATATATTTATATCATCGGGATTCAGGTTATCAGAAATTTTGACTTCAGAAGTTACACTCTGCCCGCCTTCATTAATGGAAGCAGCAGCAATATGAGAATGTTCATCAATAATGCCGGGTGATACATGTTTGCCCGTACCATCAATTATTCTTGCTCCTGATTCAGACAGGTTTTTGCCGACTGCTGCAATTTTCCCGTTTTTTAATAATACATCTGTATTTTGAAGAATGCCTTCTTTTTCATTGGTCCAAACTGTTGCATTTTTGATCAGGATCGTTTCCTGCTTTGGTTGTTGTGACTCTTCCCATCCGAATGGTTCAAACGGATAAACAACTTTTCCAATGACAGGAGCATCCTTTTTTACAACACTGTCAACTTTGGGTTCTGCAGCTTTTACAAATTTTGCGGTCCAGGTAAAAGAGTTTCCCAGTGAATCAGTTCCTGTTCCATTCCACTCTGTGCCAGTGCTTACGCCTGAAAGCCTTGTGGCCGTTGCAGGAAGTGCATCTGATCCTCCGCCAGCTAAACCTCCTCTGGAAAATCCACCAGCGGCTCCTGTTTGACCTCCGCCTGGCTGACCAGTATTTCTGTTTGCACCTGTTGGTCTTTGCCTGCGAATCATAGGAGCATAGCTAAGTTTTACTATTTTACCATCATGCGTAAGTTTTGAATTCAATGTATCCTTACCATACATAGTAACGGAACTCCCGCTTTTCACATCTAATGTATAAGTTTCTGTTCCTGCCGGTGCATTTACAGTAAGTGTATAGGTACCTGCAATATTTGCCCATGCTTCTTCTTTTACTGCATACTTTTTACCTTGTACCCAGTTCTGAAGAATATTTGTTTTTTCATTGAAAACAGGTCCGCTTGTGATCAAAAAGTTTGCGATCTTACCTTCTTCCAGGCTTCCTACTTTATCATAAATACCTAATAAAGTAGCGGGAGTTTTTGTCAGGGCTTCCATTGCTTTGTTTTCACTTAATCCATACTCCATTGCTTTTCGCAGGCTTGACCAAAACTGGTTTACACTTCTGAGATCAGCAGTGGTAAGGCAAAAATTAATTCCTGCTTTTTCAAAAGCTGCAGGATTAGTTGGTGCCAGTTCCCAGTGTTTCATATCATTCACTGAGACAAATCTTGCATCGTTTGGATCTTCTACATCCTGGGCTTGCGGATAATTCAGCGGTACAATAAATGAAGCATTGGTTGATTTCATTTCTTTAATACGCTGGTACTCGTTGCTGCCAGCCTTAATGATATATTGTACACCAAACTCATCTCCAATTCTGTCAGCCCGCAGGTTATTCCATTTATCACCAGCATCAAATATTTGTGGCAGGTTTTGATTGTCCAACCAGGCTTGCAGGGTTAAATTGAATCCTTCACCAGCCGGTTTGTTTTTATACCATTGTGCATCCAGATAAGTTTGTCTTAATAAAGAAATACTTCCCATCATTGAGCTGGGATAAGACTGTGTTGATGTTCCTTTATTAAAGGAATAGTGTGCAGAAGCTTTTTCTTTTAACAAAACAAGGTTCTCTTTTTCATTTCCCAGAGAAACTACTGCTCCTGTGCCACGGGCAATGCCATCTTTCACATGTGATAAAGCTGAGCCAAATCCTAAATCACGGAGAGCTTTTGCTTTTGTTTCATCTACAGTCAGGATGCGATAGGCATCTACATCACTTTTTATTGCCTGGTTCCAACCCTGGGGGCCTTTGGCATTTGATGTAAGTTGAGCCTGGGAAAAATTAAATCCTCCGGCATTTTGTGTGCTGCCCGGAGCTGCAGGAATACCATAGTCTGCATAAATATCAATGAATGAAGGATAGATAAACTTACCCTTGCAATCAATTTCAACAGCACCTACAGGAACTTTTAAATTAGTGCCGATGGCTACGATCTTTCTGTCTTTTATAACCAGGGTAGCATTGGTTAAAGTGGTAATGCCGTCTTTTAAAATAGTGGCATTCGTAAAAGCATAATATCCGGGTCTGGGATCATCTACACCGTTTTCAGGAAATGTAACTTGTGCAGTAATTAAGCTAGACAAAGGAAAAAGAGCCAGTACGAAAACCAATCTGAAAATGAATTGGTGTTTTCTCATTGCAATTTTGTTTTAGTTATTAGAAGGTTTTTTTTACAAAACCCTTCGAAAAAGGATGCCGAATTTAATAAAATTGGCGCAAAGAAAATTTACATAATGATAAGTGGCTGGAAAGACAGCGTTTTTCTCAAATTGTTTTATAGCCTGATCAGCATATCGCACAAATGAAAGCTGTTGGGATGGCTCTCAAACTTTAGTTACCTTTGAAATTCAATTAATATAGGATTTTATGCCTGTTGCAAAGACTAAGTTTGCTATCCGCGATTTTACATCATCTCCCCGTATTGACCAGGTGGGTGTGGAAGAAAGAGCTTCCAGGTTCACCAAAAGAAGTATTAAAAAAGAAACGAAGCTCAACGGCCTGAAACTGGTGCTGAACATGATCGATCTCACTACGCTTGAAGGAAAAGATACTGATGGAAAAGTAAAACAACTTTGCTATAAGGCCCGGCATTTACATGATGCTTACCCCGGTTTACCAACTGTTGCTGCAATCTGTGTATATCCAAGCATGGTAAAAGTGTCAAAGAAAGCTTTAGCTGACTCAGGTGTTTTGGTGGCTTCAGTAGCAACTGCATTTCCGAGTGGGCAAGCCCCAAAAGAAATCAAGATCCGGGACACAAAATATGCCGTGGCACAAGGCGCTGATGAAGTTGACATGGTAATTAGTCGTGGAAAATTTCATGCGGGTGAATACAATTTTATTTTTGATGAAATAGCTGCTATAAAAGAAGCTTGCGGACCTGCAAGATTAAAAGTGATTCTGGAAACAGGCGAACTTGGGACAATGGATAAAATAAGAAGAGCCAGTGATATAGCTATGTATGCCGGAGCTGATTTCATAAAAACTTCAACCGGAAAAATTTCACCCGCTGCAACTATGCCTGTCACTCTTGTAATGCTGGAAGCCATCCGGGATTTTTATTATAGTACCGGCAAAATGATTGGTATGAAACCCGCCGGAGGGATTTCTAAATCAAAATTGGCTTTACATTATCTGGTTATGGTGAAAGAAGTTTTAGGCGAAGACTGGTTGAATAATCATTGGTTCCGTTTTGGTGCCAGTAGCCTTGCCAATGATGTGTTGATGCAGATATTGAAAGAGAAAACTGGGATATACCAGGCGGCAAATTATTTTTCTGTTGATTAAAAATAAATAATGGCAAAAACAATTTCAAAAAAGAAAACAAATACTGTCAGGCTTAAGTTTGATACAAGTTGGCAATATGCACCGGCCCCGGAAAGCAAAGCTGCGGCCAGCATCAAATCCCAATACGATTTGTTTATTAATGGTGAATGGGTAAAACCTTCCGGCTCTAAATATTTTGCAACCATTAATCCTGCTACTGAAGAAAAGATCAGTGAAGTAGCTGAAGCCAATGCTGCAGATGTGGACCGTGCTGTGATTGCAGCAAGAAAAGCCTACGATAAAGAGTGGAAGAAGATGCCTGCAAAGGAAAGAGCAAAATATATTTTTCGTATTGCCAGGATCATTCAGGAAAAAGCCAGGGAACTTGCCATTATAGAATCTTTGGATGGTGGAAAACCCATTCGTGAAAGCCGCGACTTTGATGTGCCCACGGCTGCCAATCATTTTTTTTATTACGCCGGTTGGGCCGATAAACTTGAATATGCTTTTCCAAACCGAAATGCAGCACCTCTGGGTGTTGCCGGGCAGATCATACCCTGGAATTTCCCCTTATTGATGGCTGCCTGGAAAATTGCGCCAGCTATCGCTACCGGAAATACAGTTGTATTAAAGCCTGCTGAAACAACTTCTTTAACTTCATTGAAACTTGCAGAGATCATTCAGGAATCAGATCTGCCTCCGGGTGTGGTAAATATAGTAACAGGTGCCGGTGCCACTGGCGCAGCAATCGTAAATCATCCCGATATAAATAAAATTGCATTTACCGGATCAACTGACGTAGGAAAAATTATACAAAGAGCCATAGCAGGTACTCATAAAAAAGCAACATTGGAATTAGGAGGAAAAGCTGCCAATATAATTTTTGAGGATGCACCCATTGACCAGGCGGTAGAAGGAGTGATTAATGGAATTTATTTTAACCAGGGACATGTTTGCTGTGCCGGTTCCCGTTTATATGTTCAGGAATCTGTAGCCAAAGAAGTGATCAGGAAGCTGAAAGACCGCATCGAATCGCTTATTGTTGGAGATCCCTTAGATAAGAATACTGATATTGGCGCCATCAATTCAAGACAGCAACTGGATACAATACATAATTATATCAAAATCGGAAAAGCTGAAGGTTCGGAGATGTATGAAAGCAGTTGTCCATTGCCTAAAAAAGGATTTTGGTGCAGGCCGACAATATTTACAAATGTGGCACAAAGCAACCGGATAGCACAGGAAGAAATATTTGGTCCGGTATTATCTGTTCTTACTTTCAGAACAGATGATGAGGTGATCGAGAAAGCAAATAATTCACCTTATGGATTGAGTGCAGGTGTATGGACAGATAAAGGTTCTAAGATCTTTAACATGACAAGAAGAATGCGGGCAGGAGTTATCTGGGCAAATACTTTTAATAAGTTTGATCCTTCATCTCCGTTTGGCGGATATAAAGAAAGTGGATTTGGAAGAGAGGGCGGGCTTCATGGTTTGCAACCTTATTTAAATCTTATAAGTAAATAAAAATATGAGTAAGACAATTATAAAAAAATCAATACTGAGTATTACGGAAAACGGTTTAGAGAAAAAAGTTTCTTCAAAGCGGCTTGAGGTATTGAAGACTTTCAAAATCTATATCGGAGGGCAGTTTCCCAGAACTGAATCCGGCAGATACTATGTACCTGCAAATGCTGCAGGAAAAAAATTAGCTAATATTTGTCTTAGTTCCAGAAAAGATTTCAGGGATGCTGTGGTTGCTGCCAGGGGAGCTTTTGGAGGATGGAGCAGCAGGGCTGCTTTTAACCGCGGACAGATTCTTTACCGGATGGCCGAAATGCTGGAAGGAAGAAAAGCCCAGTTTATTGATGAATTGATGCAACAGGATTCGTCAAAAGCAAAAGCAGAAAAAGAAGTGAATCTCGCTATTGACAGATTGATCTACTATGCCGGCTGGTGTGATAAATTTCAGCAGATATTCAGTTCTGTAAATCCTGTGGCTTCTTCACATTTTAATTTTTCGGTACCAGAAGCAACAGGTGTTGTTTCCATCATTGCTCCGCAAACTGATTCTTTATTAGGATTGGTTTCAGTAATTGCCTCTGTAATTGCAGGAGGGAATACCTGTGTAGTGCTTGCATCGGAATCAAAGCCATTATGCTCTGTCACATTTGCTGAAGTATTGAACTCTTCAGATCTTCCCGGGGGAGTTGTAAATATTTTAACCGGGAAAGTAGCTGAGCTGGCTCCCTGGTTTGTGAATCATATGGATGTGAATGCAACCATTTTCTGCGAAAATGATTCTGAAATAAAGAAGATGATGCAGGATAAAAGTGCACAGAACCTGAAGAGAATATTTTTTTATGATAAAATTAAATGGAGTACAGAGGAAGGCCAGTCTCCTTATTTTATCCAAGACACACAGGAAATTAAGACGACATGGCACCCTATAGAAAATATTGCCGGAGCCGGCGGTGGTTACTAAGAATTGAATAGGTCATATATCTAAAACTGAAGTAATTAATTCTGGTAGCATTTTTGATTTAAACTTATTCATGAAACTATTTTTATTCATACCTGCTTTTCTTTTTTCTATATCTACCTATTCCCAGAGCTTACCCCGCCCGGGCGGGGATTCCGCATGGAAAAAATCTGATGACAATAATTCAGTCATTGTACATAAAGATCCAAGGCTGGATCTATTGATAAAAAAACAAATTCAGATCAACGAAGAAACCAGCCGGGATGCCCGGCGCATCGGTAAAGGATACAGGCTGCTGGTAATTAATACCAGCAAAAGAGACGAAGCAATTGAGGCAAAGACTAAAGTTTATAATTATTTTCCTGAATTGAAGTCATATCTTATTTATCAATCTCCTTACTTTAAACTTAAAGTGGGCAATTTTAAGGAGAAAAAAGATGCTGAAGATTATCAGAATAAGCTGAAAAAAATTTTTCCCAATGGTGTATTCATCATGAATGATATAATAGAAATCAAACTGGATACTGAAAAAGAATCTGATCCATTCTGATGAATAAATGAGATATTGAATTAAAGTAATTCACCACCTTACAACAAGCAATTTAAAAGCTCCCTTTCAATCTGTATTTTTGCCAAATGATTGAAAAAATAAAGCATCTCTCGGCAAAATATGCTCCTGAATTCATTGCAGTACGTCATTATTTACATGCAAACCCGGAATTAAGCTACCAGGAATTTGAAACTTCAAAATTTATTCAATCCAAACTGAAAGAATTCGGTATTCCCTTTGAAATAAAAGCTACTACTGGTGTAGTGGGTTTGATAAAAGGAAAAAATCCTGAAAGCCGTACAATAGCTATCCGGGCAGACATGGATGCACTTCCAATTCTGGAAGAAAATGAAGTTCCCTACAAATCAAAGAACGAAGGCGTGATGCATGCCTGCGGACATGATGTACATACCACTTGTTTGCTGGGGGCAGCTAAAGTCTTAAATGAGTTAAAAAACGAATGGGAAGGAAGTATCAAATTGATCTTTCAGCCGGGTGAAGAAAAAAATCCGGGAGGAGCCAGTTATATGATCAAAGAAGGCGTATTGGAAAATCCAAAACTCTCAGCCATCATTGCCATGCATGTACATACAAATATGCCGGTTGGTAAAATAAGTTTCAGAAGCGGCAAAGTAATGGCAAGTGCTGATGAACTTTATTTCACTATTAAAGGGAAAGGTGGTCATGCAGCATCTCCCCAATTATGTGTTGACCCGATCTACATAGCTTCTCAACTTATCATCAGTCTTCAGCAGGTTGTGAGCAGAAATTCAAACCCATTCAATCCAACAGTAATATCCATCACTTCTATACACGGCGGTTCTACAACCAATGTTATTCCCAACGAAGTAAAGCTAATGGGTACATTCCGGGCAATGGATGAAACCTGGAGGTTTGAAGCCCATGAACTGATTAAAAAAATATCAACAGAACTGGTACAAAGTATGGGTGCTGAAATCGATCTGCATATTGACAAAGGCTATCCAGCCGTCATCAACAACGATCAGTTAACAGAATCCGCAAGAAAAGCTGCTGCGGAATTTATCGGAAATAAAAACGTAGAAGAAACAGAACTAAGAATGGGTGCTGAAGATTTCGGCTATTATGCACAACAGATTCCTGCCTGCTTTTACCGGGTGGGTGTAATGAATAAAGAAAAAGGAATCGTCTCCGGAGTGCATACTCCTACATTTAATATAGATGAAGAGGTCATAGAGCATGGTATGGGGCTGATGGCGTGGCTGGGAACTTGTTTAAAATGATTGATTTACAGCAGGTTTAAACATCAATATCGCTTCAATTCATATTCCGTACATTGCAACCCTTTTAGTTTGCACATTGCCTTAGACTATGAACTAGGATTTTTCTATTACAAAACAGCAACAGATTAATATGCAACCAAATGAACTTCGTAAACAGCAGGCACTGGAATATCATTCAAAAGGACGGCCGGGAAAAATTGAAGTTGTTCCAACAAAAGAAGCAAAAACCCAAAGAGATCTTTCTTTGGCTTATAGCCCGGGAGTAGCAGAACCTTGTAAAGAAATTGCAGAAAATAAAGAAGCTGTTTATAAGTATACAGCCAAAGGAAACCTGGTTGCCGTTATCAGTAATGGAACAGCAGTATTAGGTCTGGGTGATATCGGTCCTGAAGCAAGTAAACCAGTGATGGAAGGAAAGGGTGTTTTGTTTAAGATATTTGCCGACATTGATGTTTTTGATATTGAAGTAAATGAAAAAGACCCGGAAAAATTTGTACAAATTGTAAAAGCACTTGAACCCACTTTCGGAGGTATTAACCTGGAAGATATAAAAGCTCCTGAATGTTTTTATATTGAAAAAAGATTAAGAGAAGAACTTCATATTCCTGTGATGCATGATGACCAGCATGGAACAGCTATCATTTCAGCTGCAGCTCTGTTAAATGCATTGGAGATACAAAAGAAAAAAATTGAAAAAGCAAAATTTGTTGTAAACGGTGCAGGTGCTGCAGCCATTGCATGCAGTCGTTTATATGAAGCATTAGGCGCAAGGCATGAAAACTTTCTGATGTTTGACCGGAAAGGAGTTTTACATAAGGGAAGAACGGATATTGAAGATATGAAATCGCAATATGCAAATGCCAAAGGAAAAATGACACTTGCTGAAGCGCTGAAAGATGCAGATGTTTTTATAGGATTAAGTGTGGGCAATTGTGTAACTGCTGAAATGGTAAAAAGCATGGCAAAAAATCCTATTGTATTCGCCATGTCAAATCCTGATCCTGAAATCAGTTGGGAAGAAGCTACATCTGCCAGGAAGGATGTAATTATGGCAACTGGTAGAAGTGATTATCCCAACCAGGTAAATAATGTACTGGGGTTCCCATATATTTTCCGTGGCGCTTTGGATGTTCGTGCCACCCAGATCAATGAAGCTATGAAACTGGCTGCTGTAAGAGCACTGGCCGACATGACAAAAACTGCAGTTCCGGATATTGTGAACCTTGCTTATGGTGAAAAAAACATTGTATTCGGCCCTGAATATATTATCCCAAAACCGCTTGATCCAAGATTGTTATCTCTGATAGCACCAGCAGTAGCAAAAGCTGCTATGGAAAGCGGAGTAGCACAGTTCCCCATCACTAACTGGGATATTTATACAAATGAACTCAACGGAAGATTAGGATTAGATAACCAGGTATTGAGAGTGCTGGGAAATAAAGCCAGGAGAAATCCCAAACGAATTGTTTTTGCTGAAGCAGATAATGCAAAAATTCTTAAAGCAGCACAGATCGTTTTTGATGAAGGTATTGGTTACCCCATCTTGCTTGGTGATGAAATTAAAATCAACCAAATTGCAAACGAGCTCGGAATTGAGTTAGAAGGCATTCCAATCATTGATCCCAGAAGTGAACAGTCGGAAGAAAAAAGAAACCAATACAGCGAATTATTTTTCAGAAAAAGAGGCAGAAAAGGATTCAATGCCTATGAATCTAAAAAAGTAATGCGTGACCGTAATTACTTTGGATGTATGATGGTTGAGTTGGGAGATGCAGACTGTATGATATCCGGTCTTGCAAAAAATTACCCCGATACTATCCGGCCGGCCCTTCAAACGATCGGAACAGAAGAAGGTGTGAAAAAGATTGCCGGGATGTACATGATGCTTACAAAAAAAGGGCCTCTCTTTCTTGCAGATACTACGGTAAACTTTAATCCTACTGCCGAAGAATTGGCAGACATAACCATGATGGTTGCAAAAGAAGTAAAGCAGTTTAATATTGTTCCCAGGATTGCCATGTTGAGTTATTCAAATTTCGGCAGCAGCGATTCTCCGGAAGCAAGGTTGGTAGCAGAATCCAGAAAGCTGGTGAAGCAAAGAGCTCCTACGCTTATTGTAGACGGTGAAATGCAGGCAAGCGTAGCATTCAATAATGAATTGTTGAAAGAAAACTATCCTTTTTCAGAGTTAGTCGACAGGAATGTAAATACACTGATTTTTCCTAACCTGGCTTCTGGAAACATTGCATATAACCTTTTGAAAGAACTGGATACTGCCGATGCAATTGGACCCATCTTGCTTGGTTTAAATAAACCGGTACATATTTTACAGCTTGGAAGTTCTGTAAGAAGCATCGTGAACATGGCTTTAATATCAGTTGTGGATGCACAAATAAAAAGTAAAACACATACTGAAGAGATCGTAAAAAAATCCCGTTGGTGGAAAAGGATGAGAAAGAAAAGTACGGATTATTAAAAAAATAAACGTATATGTTTTAACTGCTTTGTCGCTTTCCTGTGCATCATGTATCTTGCATTTATGACCATCTTTAGTGAAATTGGCCGTTATCTTCTGATGCTGAAGGGTATGTTTTCCAAACCAGAGAATGGAAAAATGTACTGGAAAGAATTCATTCACCAATGTTCTGAAATTGGTATAGGTTCATTGGGAATAGTTGCCATCATTTCTGTTTTTATGGGTGCAGTATCTACTGTACAGACAGCTTATCAGCTTGTCAGCCCTTTAATTCCTCTTTCTGTAATTGCACAGGTTGTCCGGGATACTGTTATCCTGGAATTTGCCCCTACCCTTGTATGTATTGTACTTGCCGGAGTAGTTGGAAGCAAGATTGCCAGCGAACTTGGAAATATGAGAGTGAGTGAACAAATTGATGCATTAGAAATAATGGGGATCAATACTAAGACTTACCTGGTTTTGCCAAAAATTGTTGCTTCTATGATCATGATACCATTATTGGTTATCATTGCCGGTGTGTTGGGAATTTGGGGTGGCCGTATGGCGGGAAGTTTGACCGGAATTTTATCTCCTACAATTTTTGACCAGGGATTGCTTGAAGCTTTTGTTCCTTTCAATGTGTTTTTTGCTTTGATCAAGGGATACACATTTGCCTTTATTATTTCCAGCGTACCTGCTTATTATGGCTATCATGTAAAAGGTGGCGCTTTGGAAATCGGAAGATCAAGTACCAAAGCCGTCGTCATCAGTTGTATCATGATCCTGTTTGCAGATTATATTCTGGCAGCTTTACTTTTGGAAGGATGATAAAATTTTGCACTTTATATATCATAAGAAATTTCAATAGTGCATTAAAATAATTTGAAGAATAAAGAATGATAGAAGTAAAAAATATTCATAAAGCATTTGGAGAAAAGACTGTAATCGAAGGTGTCAGCACTATTTTTAAAGCAGGCCAATGTAATCTGATCATCGGGTCAAGTGGTAGTGGTAAAACAGTATTGATGAAATGCATGGTAGGATTGTTTGAACCTAACCAGGGAGATGTGTTGTATGGCGGACAGAGTTTCACACAAATGAACCGTAAAGAAAGAACAGAGATCAGAAAAGAGATCGGGATGTTGTTCCAGGGATCAGCGCTGTTTGACAGCCTGACGGTTCAGGAGAATATCATGTTCCCATTGAATATGTTTACCAACTGGAATAACCGTCAAAAAACGGAAAGAGTGAATGAAGTGCTGGATCGGGTAAACCTGAAGGATACCAATAAAAAATTTCCGGCAGAATTAAGTGGCGGGATGAAAAAAAGAGTGGGAATAGCCAGGGCAATTGTATTAAATCCTAAATATCTTTTTTGCGATGAGCCTAATTCAGGTTTGGATCCGCAAACATCTCTTGTCATCGATCAGCTTATCAAAGAGATCACTCTGGAATATAATATCACAACAGTGGTAAATACCCATGACATGAACAGTGTAATGGAGATCGGTAATTATATACTTTATATGTACCTGGGTAAAAAAGAATGGGAAGGCAGTAATAAAGAAATAATTTTTTCAAAAAATCAAAGACTGAATGAATTTATTTTTGCTTCTGAATTTTTAAAGGATGCCAAAGAATTAAGGATGATGGAAGAAGCAGCCAAAGAATCAAAAGGAAAACATTAACGTCTTTCTGCAAAATGGTTAGTCCATGCGCCAAACTTCACGAATGCGATTTAAAATAATTTTTCTTGCAATTTCCTTTCTTGTAATTATTTCGTCCTTATTGGCACATGAGTTCTGGATAAGCCCTGATAAATTTATTTATAAACGAGGCGACAAAATAAATATCCGCTTCTTTGTAGGTGAAAATTTTGAAGGATTCAATTGGAGTGGGAATAAAGAGAATATTCAATCACTGAAACTTTATTATGGAGGTGTAAATGACGATCTTTCTAAATATATCAGCGACCTGCCCGGGGATTCTTTAGAACTAACCATGCTGGATGAAGGCACCAATCTTATAGCCTATAACAGCAAAAACAGGTTTATAGAAATTGAAGCTCCTAAATTTCATGAATATCTGCTTGAAGACGGGCTTTTCAATACGATTGATTATCGTACTGAAAACAATGAAAAGGATAGTGTGGGAAAAGAGCTTTACCAGCGTTGCGCAAAAACGCTGATTCAGGTTGGATTAAAAAAAGATAATACCAGTTCACTGGCAACTGAATTACCGCTTGATATCATTCCCTATACAAATCCATACATGCTAAAACATATGGATTCACTGAAAGTGAAAATACTTTTTAATGATCAGCCCGTCGTCAAATCCCTGGTTAAGATCTGGCATCGGGAAAAAGGAAAAACCATCAAAACTGATCTGACTACTGATGAATCAGGCAACATAAAATTTCCAACTAATAATTCAGGAAAATGGATGATTAGTATTGTAAAAATGATACGATTGGAAAATGATTCCCTGGCCCAATGGCAGAGTTATTGGGGATCTCTCACCTGGGGCTATCAGTAAAACTGCCTATTATAATATCCCATTGAATATTTCAGGCGGCTGAGTTATCTTGTGACACTTTTATGAAACTACTGCTATTAAACTTTTTCCTGATATTTACTTTGTTTTCATTTGCCCAAAGCAATCATGCAAATACATTACAGTTCCAACTTCAGATAAAAAAATCAACTGGAAAGATCATTATTGACGGGGTTTTGGATGAACCAGATTGGCAATCTGCCTTTCCCGCCGGTAATTTTATACAGAATTTCCCTTTTGACTCTTCCCTGGCAAATAAACAAACGGAAGCAAGGGTCACATTTGATGATCAGTTTCTTTATATAAGTGGTGTTTGTTATCAGCCTCCGAAATATACTGTTCAAAGCCTGAGACGTGATTTCCCTAACGCCAGTTCAGATATGTTTTTCATTTTGATAGATCCGTTCGGAGATAAATTGAATGGGTTTTATTTTGGGGTAACTCCATTTGGGGTTCAAAAAGAAGGATTATTGTTTACCGGTTCCGGAGGAGTAGACAACAATTTTGACTGGGATAATAAATGGTATTCAAAAGCAACAAGACATGAAGACAAGTTCATTGTTGAAATTGCGATCCCCTTTAAAACACTTCGGTTTAAAAAAAATATTTCAGGGGTAAATGAATGGAATATTAATTTCTGCAGATACAGCCTTACTTATAATGAACGCAGCAGTTGGGCCCCCATACCCCGTAATTTCCGAATGATTGATTTAAACTTCAATGGGAAAATAATCTGGAATGAAGCGCCTCCATCTCCGGGAAATAATTTTTCAGTGATTCCCTTTTTATTGGGTGGCAGAAGCAAAGACTTTATAAAAAACACATCCGGCAATAATGATATTGAAGCAGGATTTGATGCCAAGATTGGCATCACCCCTTCTTTAAATCTTGACCTGACAGTGAATCCTGATTTTGCCCAGGTGGAAGTAGACCAGCAGGTAACCAACCTTAGCCGCTTTGAATTATTTTTTCCGGAAAGACGTCAGTTTTTCCTTGAAAACAATGATCTCTTTGGCAGCTTTGGTTTTAGAAATGTAAACCCGTTTTTTTCCCGTCGGGTTGGTTTAGGAAAAAATGTAAACAATGGAGAAAATGTTCGGGTGCCGATCATTGCAGGAGCCAGGCTGAGCGGCCGTATCAATAAAGATTGGCGTATCGGTTTGTTGAATATTCAAACGAATAAAAGTGCAACCTTCGGTTTACCTTCTACAAATTTTACAACGCTTGCCGTTCAAAGGAGGGTTGGTGTAAGAAATAACCTGGGTGCCATTTTTGTAAACAAAGAAGAATTCAACAACAAAACCAACCCTGATCGCTTTAATAGGGTTGCCGGTCTTGATTATAACCTGGCAGGAAAAAGCGGGAATACAAGTGGTAAATTTTTTCTGCACAAAAATATTACTCCTGAAACCAAAAAAGGCCAGTATGCAATGGGAAGTGTGCTTGAATATAATTCCCAAAAACTAATTTTTGACATGGCTTTTGAAAATATCGGTGTGAATTATAAAGCTGATGTAGGTTTTGTTCCCAGAAACGGATACCTGAGAGCAGAAGGTGCTGAAAGTTTTGTGTTCTTTCCCAAAGGGAAAGCAAGTAAATTGATAAATAACTGGAGGATCGGTCCTGATTTTGATATTTATTATGGTAAGAAAGATAAAAGGGTAACAGATTGGGATGCCGGAATGTTTTTCAGAGTTGGATTTCAAAACGGAGCGGAATTGCAAGGTGCGTTGTTGCGATGGGATTACACATACTTGTTCAGACCTTTTGATCCTACCAACCAGGGCGGCATTGAATTGCCTGCCGGAACAAGCTATACTTATTTTAGTAACAGATTTACTTTTAGAAGTAATCCCCGAAAACAATTATTCTATACATTAAACACAAAATTTGGAAAATACTTCAATGGTACATTAAGCCAATTTCAAACCAGCTGGAATTACCGGATGAATACATTTGGCATAATCAGCCTTGATGTCAATCACACAAGGATTGAACTTCCTGAGCCTTATAGCGATGCCAGTTTTTGGCTGATTGGACCGAAAGCTGAACTTTCTTTCAGCAAAAGTGTTTTTTTCAACGCTTTTTTCCAATACAATAACCAAACGAATAATTTCAACATCAATGCAAGGTTTCAATGGAGGTTTAAGCCTGTCAGTGATTTCTTTATAGTTTATACGGACAATTATTTCGCATCCGATGATCCGCAAATGCTCGTGAACAACCGCCATGTCACTGCATTTATGCCGAAGAACAGAGCTATTGTAGCTAAACTTACCTATTGGTTCAATCTTTAGAAATAAATCTAATCCGGATATCCGGACTTAACTATTATTTATAATTATCCCCTGCTATATTTGTTTGCCAAGTAAAGACTAACTCCTTATAACATAGAGTTGAAAACACAATTATTTTTTCTACATATATTTTGCAGCAGGATCTTTCCGGCATTTCTGGTTTGCTTATTTTTTTTAAATATAAATGCCCAGCAAAGTTCCGTTACTATTAAAATCAACGGTTATAAAAATGAACCGGTTGCCAATGCAACTATAAAAATCAGTAGCTGGCCGGATAGCACTTATATTCAGAATAAAATTGCTGATAGCAGTGGTATTGCAATCGTTTCTTTAACCAAAAACACAAAGTATTCTATCACGATCAGTGCCATTGATCACCTGCCTTTTGAAAAAGGAATCAATTATACAGGCAATCAATCTTATTTCAGTTTTCATTTAGAACCTTCAAATAAAAACCTTGATACAGTAACGATCGCCTCTAAGAAACCTTTGATGCGGCAGGAAAACGATAAACTGATTGTAGATCCGGAAAATATGGTTGCCAGTTCTTCCAGCGGATTTGAAGTAATTGAAAAAATCCCGGGAGTTTTTATGGACCAGGATGGAAATATTTACCTGAATAGTATGACGCCGGCAACAGTGCAGGTAAATGGAAGGGAAATGAAAACGAGTGCAGCCGATGTAGCCAGCATGTTGAAAAGCCTTCCGCCAAACGCTATTGCAAAAATTGAAATCCTGAAAACTCCTTCTGCTAAATATGATGCTTCCGGTGGTGGAGGTATTGTAAATGTTGTTTTACAAAAAGGAATTAAACTTGGATTAACCGGTAGTATAAATACCGGAATACAACAGGGAGTTTATGGCAATAAGTTCATCGGGTTTAACCTGAATAAAATTAATGGAAAGAAAAGTTCCTATATTAATATCAATTATTCTACCAGGAACAGTTATGAAAAGATAAACACTACACGTCTATTTGCAGTTGATACTTTTTTAAAACAGGAGGCATCTTCCAGGTATCCTGGAAACGTTTTTCATTCCAATTATGGCCTGGCCTGGTCATTGGGTAACAAATGGGAATTGGAATTTGATGGCAGTGCAAGTAAGAATGAATCCCGAAATAATTCTGACAACAATAGTTTTATTAAAAAAATAAGCACAGATAAACTCTTAACAAATAATCTAAATTACTCTTACAATAAAAACAGTTCGTTGAATTTAAACAATGGCATAAAATCAAAATATAAAATTGATTCGGTAGGATCTGAATGGACCACTGATCTTTTTTATACCATTTCAACAAATAATTCCAACCAGGATTTCACCATTCAATATCTTTTACCCCAGGTCCCTTTAATTACCGGGGAGGGAGATGTAGAAAGTAACCGAAATGTTTTTTCTGTTAGATCCGATCTGAAAATAAAACTCACCAATAAACTTACTGTAGAGACAGGCTTAAAAACATCATTTCTCCGTTTTGAAAATAAAACAAATTATTTCCGCGAATCAAATAGCGTAAGAGCTAAAGATATCGGCCGTACAAATTCTTTTCTTTTTAAAGAAAAAATTAATGCTGCATATTTACAAACCTCAAAAACTTTTGGAAAGGATGTCATTCTGAAAGCCGGAACACGGCTGGAGAATACAAATATGGATGGAAGGCAAACCATTCCTGCAGACACTGTTTTTAAAGTTAACAGAACAGACCTGTTTCCATATTTATTTCTTAGTAAGGGAATCATGAAAATTGCCAGTTATCAACTCAGGGCTTACCTTGTTTACCGCAGAACTATTCAAAGACCCGTTTACGAACAACTGAATCCATTTGCAAGATTTGTTGATCAGTATTTATCCGAAGTTGGCAATCCATCACTGCAACCACAGTTTACCAATAATTATGAAGTAAATGTAAGTTTCGAAGAAAGGCCGGTATTGGCAGTAGGATTTAAAGACACCAAAGATATTTTTACAAATGTGATTTACCAGGCTGATTCCAGTCAAAGCCAGGCTTATCGAACCTATGACAATCTTGGAAATAATAAGGAATGGTATTTTCGGGGTTTGGGAGCTTTACCGCCGGGTGGAAAATATTTTTTTGTATTAGGTGCCCAGTACAATCATAATTTTTACAGCGGGTATTATGACAACAAACCTCTTTCCTATAAAAGAGGGAGCTGGATGATGTTTACCTATCATACTTTAAAACTGGGAAAAAGATCACAGGTTTCAATGAATGGATTTGTCCGTTTCAAAGGATTGCTTCAGTTCACGGAAGTAAATACATTTGGAGCAATGAATTTAAATATTAACCGCAGGTTTTTAAAAGATAAGCTGACAGTTACTTTAAGCGGAAATGATATTTTGCTTTCCAATAAATATGATTTTTCCTTGCAACAAGGTTCAGTAAATGTTTTTGGATTGAGACAAAATGATACCCGGCGTGTCGGGCTTAATATTCGCTATAATTTCGGCATTCGGAAAAAAGAAGATAAAAGCAACTTGTTTGATATTGAGTCTCCTGAGAAACAATAAGCTGCCTTTCAATATATAGATGGCAACGAAGTGCATGTAGTTGAATTAAAAAAAATCAGCGATCAGGGCCATTCCCCATTTACCATTCGTTATCTTCGCCCAACTTTTTAATAATTTCTATGAGTATTTTAGTTAATAGTAAATCAAAAATCTTGGTTCAGGGTTTTACCGGCAGCGAAGGCACATTTCATGCAACGCAGATGATCGAATACGGAACTAATGTAGTAGGCGGAGTTACTCCTGGAAAAGGTGGGCAGACGCATCTCGACAAACCGGTTTTCAATACAGTGGCTGAATGTGTAAAGGCAACCGGGGCTGATATAAGTATCATTTTTGTGCCCCCGGCATTTGCAGCTGATGCCATCATGGAATCTGCTGAAGCAGGTGTAAAATTAGTAGTATGTATCACGGAAGGTATTCCTGTACAGGATATGGTACAGGTAAAAAATTACTTAAAAAATTCTGAAACAAGATTAATAGGGCCCAATTGTCCGGGTGTAATTACAGCCAACGAATGTAAAGTCGGTATTATGCCGGGTTTTGTTTTTATAAAAGGAAGAATAGGAATTGTATCTAAATCCGGAACCCTTACATACGAAGCAGCTGACCAGGTAGCAAAAGCAGGGCTTGGAATTTCAACTGCTGTTGGTATTGGCGGCGACCCCATCATTGGTACAACAACCAAAGATGCAGTAGAACTTTTCATGAATGATCCTGAAACAGATGCGATCGTAATGATCGGTGAGATCGGAGGAGGCATGGAAGCTGAAGCTGCACATTGGATAAAAGAAAATGGAAATAAAAAACCGGTGGTTGGTTTTATTGCTGGTCAAACAGCACCTCCCGGAAGAAGAATGGGACATGCCGGCGCTATTGTGGGCGGAGCAGATGATACAGCAGCTGCTAAAATGAAAATAATGGGTGAATGCGGCATCCATGTTGCAGTTAGCCCTGCAGATATCGGATCGTTGATGAAGAAAGTACTAAAAGGATAAATGTTTATCTGTTTAATAAATTAAACGACCCTCTCCGATTTTTGGAAAGGGTCTTTTAATTTGGTTAATTGATGATTCAATGTCCGTCATTCTCAAATCATCGTTCATAAATTATCTGTAATCCCTGATATACTTATCCAATTCTTCCCGACTTTTATTGGTAGCAAATACATCGTTGACTATATAATAAACATGCTTGTCGGTAGTTCTGCCATAAGCATATTTTGCCAAATCAAGTTTATTTTTTTCAAATGTGAATAATTGCAGCAACTCTTTTACCTGGCGGCTTAGAAAATAATTCTGGTCAAACAGGTTTCTTGCTACACTCACTCTTTTATTTTCAAGCCACACTCTTTGTAAGCTTTCTTTCGCCTGGATGAATTCGAAATCAGACATGACCCTGCTATTATTGTTATCATATTGCCTGTCCCGGGAATTTCTGTTGTCCCGACTATCCCTGTTATCCCGGTTCGGCGCACGATCTCTGTCATTGTCATACCAATCATCGTCATCTTCATACCAATCATCATTACGATCGATCTTGCGTTCATCAACCATAACTTTTCCAAACCGGTTGACAACAATATCGAAGTGATGTCCCTCCCGTAAATAGATTCTGTTGTTGTAAATTGTTTCCTGTTTGCTATTTCCATTTCCGAAATTCCAAATACGGCTGTTTTTCTTTCCTTCTTTGAAAATCTTTATTGTATGGTTTCCTGAACGGAGATCCCTGATAGAAATTCCTCTTTCATTCATTTGATAACGGTGGCCATCTATTTCCACAAACATTCTGTTATTATTAATACTGGAAATAGTGATACGGGCACCATCATTGGCCATAGAAATAAAAGAAAAGACAAAACTGAATAAGAGTGTAAAAATTGTTTTCATAGTAAATCATTTTTGATTGAATAAAATTGTTTTCAAGTTTACATTTCCAATCTCATGCCATCCTGGCTTGCTCAATTGCAAGGAAAAGTTAAAGGATAAAAAGAAAACTGTGTTTAACAGTAATCAGGAATGGAATTTGAAAATAAAAATGAAGTAAATTATGAAAACACTATATTCATTGCATCCCATAAGCGATCATTTAATTACCTTGTAAAAAATAACAATCTTTTGATGCAACCATTCAAATCTTTATTCAAACTGCTGATCGGTTTATTCCTTATCCCTTCATTTACTTTTGCTCAAGCGCCTTTGAAAAACTATGAGAAAGAATGGAAGATTGTTGAGGAACTGATCAATAAAAAAAACCTGCCAAAGTCAGCTTTAGCAGAAGTAAAAAAAATATACCGCCTTGCAAAGAACGAAAAACAAGATGCACAGGTCATCAAAGCCACTGTTTATATGCTGGGGCTGCAGCAGGAACTAAGAGAGGAAAATGAAATTTCAGGAATTAAAGACATAGAAAAAGAGATTGCTTCAAACAAAGAACCTGTGGCGGCAATTCTCAATAGTTTATTGGCTGAGGTTTACTGGAATTATTTTCAAAGTTATCGCTGGCGATTATATGAAAGATCGGAAACCAGGCAGTTTAAAAAAGAGGATATAAGCACCTGGAGTGCCGGCGATTTTCATAATAAAATTTCAGCACTCTACCTGCAATCAATAAAAAATGAAAAGCTGCTTCAACAAACCCGGTTAAATCAATATGATGCTATTATAATAAAAGGAACAGTCCGTCATCTCCGGCCAACACTTTATGATCTGCTTACTCACCGGGCATTAGAATATTTCAAAAACGATGAAAGAGATATTGCCAAGCCTTCGTATGCTTTTGAGATAGACCAGCCTTCAGTATTTGAACCTGCTGCTGATTTTATTAAAATAAATTTTTCAACAAAAGATACCACTTCACTGCAGTATAAAGCTTTATTGGCTTTTCAAAAACTCATCGCCTTCCACCTTCATGATGTCAAACCGGATGCTTTGCTGGATGTGGATATTCAAAGATTGGAATTTGGAAAAGAAAAATCAACACATCCGGATAAAGAAGAACTTTACAGGAATGCATTAAGCCGGCTTATCAATAAGTATAATGATTTGCCTGCTGCATCACAGGCATGGTACCTGCTTGCAAGGGAATATGATGCTGATGCCAATAGCTATAACCCTTTTGGCGATACGACACAACGTTATTCCCGTGTTAAAGCAAAAGAGATCTGCGAAAAAGTGATCAGTCATAAAGATTCTTCCGAAGGAAAAATAAACTGTCTGAATCTGTTAAAACAGATTAATTCAAAAAACCTGAATTTCAACTTAGAAAAAGTAAATGTTCCCGGTCAGGCATTCAGGACTTTTATCAATTATAAGAATATTGAAGAAATTTCTCTTCGTTTAATCAAACCAACTGAAAGCCTGAAAGAAAAACTGGGAAACAATTATGATGAAAAACTCTGGGCTGAAATAATTGCAGCAAAACCTGTCAGAAGCTGGCAACAAAATTTACCGGTTACAAATGATCTTCAGCAACACAGTGTAGAAATAAAAGTAGATGCATTACCCGTTGGAGAATATATTCTGTTAGCCTCAACAGATAATTTTTCTAAAAACTCAATTTTGGGAGCAAGACTTTTTTATGTTTCCAATATCAGCTATGTAGCCCGGGATAAAAACTATTTTGTTTTACACCGGGAAACAGGAAAACCACTAGCTGCTGCAGATATCCAAACATGGGATTATGTATATGATAGCAAGAATTACAAATACACAAGTGTAAAAGGGAATAAATATAAGACGGATGCAAATGGATATTTCAGCATACAGGAAGAAGATAAAAAAGAAATTAATAACAGAAGAGAGAACTACAAGCTTGAAATCAACTGGAATAATGACCGGCTCTTTATTGACGACTGGGTTTACAATTATTATTACAGAGATCCCCAATCAACTAAAGATTATAGTAAAAACCAAAGAAAGATTTTCTTTTTTACAGACCGGAGTATTTACAGGCCCGGGCAGACAGTTTACTTTAAAGGAATAACTATTATGCCGGATAAGGAAAAGAAGCAAATACCTCTTCAAAATTTTTCAACAACTGTATATTTAAAAGATGCCAATTATCAGTTAGTTGATTCTATAACTCTCCTGACAAATGAATTCGGATCATTTTCAGGCAAATTTCAACTTCCTGCATCTGGTCTTAACGGCCTCTTTAATTTACAGGAAAAAGAAGGAAAAGGGTCTGTTCAATTTTCAGTAGAAGAATATAAGCGGCCAAAGTTTTATGTAGAATATGAAAACATAAAAAAAACTTTTAAAGTAAATGATACGATAAAGCTAACCGGCTTTGCAAAAGCTTATGCTGGAAACAATATTGACGGTGCTACGGTAAAATACAGGGTAGTTCGTGAGCCCAGGTTCATTTATCCATGGATATTCTGGCGTTGGTGGCAGCCGCCTGTTTCTTCTATGGAGATTGCACACGGAGAAGTAAAAACAAATAAAGACGGAAAATTCTTTATAGCATTTGAAGCTATTCCTGATAAAGCAATTGATAAAAAACTCGAACCGGTATTTGATTATAAAATTTATGCAGATATAACAGATATCAATGGCGAAACAAGATCCGGAGAAACAATTGTATCGGTTAGCTATAAATCACTTCTGCTCAAAGTGAATCTCCCGGCTACATTAACTGCGGATAGTTTGAAAAATATTTCTATCAGGACTGAAAACATGTCTGGTGAATATATTCCAGCCACTCTCAAAGTTGTGATCTCAAAACTGAAATCAGAAAAACGATTAATCCGCAAGCGTTACTGGGAAAGGCCTGACCAGTTTGTGATGAGTAAGGAAGAGTACATCAGCAATTTCCCTTTTGATGAATACAGCAATGAAACAGATTACAGGAACTGGGAAAAAGAAATTCAGGTTTTTGAGAAATCTGATTCAACTAAAGAAAATTCAACATTTAACATTCAACATTCAACATTTCAAGGAGGCTGGCATGTCATCGAGATCACAGCAAAAGATAAGAATGGTGAAGAAGTAAAAGACATCAGATATATTCAGCTGACAGATGACAAATCGAATCAGTTAACCCAATCCCAATATTTATGGACTCAGTTTGATAAAAGATCCATTGAACCCGGAGAAAAGACATCAATAAAACTGGGATCCTCTGCCAAAGATCTTTTTATCATTCATCAGGTTGACAAAACTCAAAATTCACGACTTTCCGAAGGAGTCCTTCCGGACACGTCTCACGATTATAAATTCATTTCTCTCAACAACGAAAAAAAATCCTTTGACTTCCCTGCAACAGAAGCCGATCGTGGCGGATATGGAGTGGGGTGGTTTTTTATAAAGGATAATCGTTTTTATCAATACAATGATATAATCAATGTGCCATGGAGCAATAAAGACCTCCAGATTGAATATGCCACTTTCAGAGATAAAACATTACCTGGCAGCGAGGAAAAATGGAAACTGAAAATTACCGGTTATAAAAAAGAAAAGCTGGCTGCAGAAATGCTGGCCAGTATGTATGATGCCTCATTGGATCAGTTCAAGATGCATTCCTGGATAAGACCCTCTATCTGGCCAATTTATTATTCAAGAATTCAATGGAATGGCAACTTGAATTTTTCAAGAGTTGAATCAATGTTAAGATGGAATAGAAAAAATGATGAATACATTTCACTCCTGAAGAGTTATGATCATTTAATTCAGATCCAAAACCAGGGGTTTTCACTTTATAGAAACAGGCGTTTTGACAAAAAAGTCACTCTAAACGAAGTAGCTATGGCAGCCCCAAGTGAAGAAAACAAGGCTTTTGAAAAACCAATCAGTGATCAATTAATGGGGAATGTAGCAGGCATGGGCCTTTCTGAAAAAGAAAAAGCTGAAGAAATTATTAAAACAGAACCATCAGGCCAGGTACAAATCCGGAAAAACTTTAATGAAACCGCTTTCTTCTTTCCTGATCTTAGAACAGATAGTACTGGAGCCATTGAGTTTTCATTTACACTACCGGAAGCATTAACCAAATGGAAATTCCAGGCTATATCCCATACAAAAGATCTGGCCCTTGGTTATAGTTCAAAAGAGATCGTTACACAAAAAGAATTGATGGTTCAACCCAACCCGCCAAGATTTCTAAGAGAAGGTGATAAAATGGAATTCAGTGCCAAGATCGTTAACCTGTCAGAAAAAGAATTAACGGGTACTGCAGAATTACAATTATTTGATGCCACTACCAATGAATCTGTGGACGGATGGTTTATGAATATGTTTCCCAATCAATACTTCACTGTTGCTGCCGGGCAAAGTGATGTAATGAAATTTCCCATTGAAGTTCCATTCAACTTTGGAAAAGCTCTCAGCTGGCGCATCGTTGTAAAATCAGGTGCATTCAGCGATGGTGAAGAAGCAATATTACCGGTGCTGACTAACCGGATGCTGGTAACAGAATCTATACCGCTGAATATCCGGGGAACAGTACCAAAGAATTTTTATTTTGAAAAACTTACCCGCAACAAAAGCGAAACGCTGCAACATCATTCCCTGACGGTAGAATATACAAGCAACCCGGTTTGGTATGCAGTACAGGCCCTGCCTTATTTAATGGAGTATCCTTATGAATGTGCTGAGCAAATTTGGAACAGTTATTATGCCAATGCCCTCGCTTCAAAAATTGCCAACAGTTCTCCGCGTATCCTACAGATCTTTGAAAGCTGGTCCAAGGGGACTCCTTCGGAGAAAACAAAAGATACAGCCGCCCTTCTTTCCAATCTCCAAAAAAACCAGGAATTAAAAGCCGTATTACTGGAAGAAACTCCATGGGTTTTACAGGCAAAAAATGAAGAACAGCAAAAAAGAAATATTGCTTTACTATTTGACCTGGTAAGAATGAGTAAAGAACTAAACAGTTCTTTTGAAAAGCTGAAACAAATGCAAAGCCCCAATGGCGGGTTTGTATGGTTCAAAGGTGGGCCTGATAACGCTTATATGACACAATACATTGTAACTGGTATTGGTCATTTAAAAAAATTAGGAGTCAATATTGATCAATTGAAACCGATCCTGAACCTGGCGATCCCTTATCTTGATATGCAGATCAAAAAAAGTTATGACCAGTTAATAAAGCAAAAAACAGATCTGGCAAAACATACACCGGGTCATTATGAGATTCAGTACCTGTACATGCGGAGTTTTTTTCCCGATCAAAAAATACCGGCAGCATCACAAACAGCTTACAATTATTTCAGAAGCCGTGCTCAAATTACATGGGTAAAACAATCAAAATACATGCTGGGCATGCTCTCACTCGCTTTGCACAGAACCGGTGATGCGAAAACTCCGGTTGCCATTTTAAAATCATTAAAAGAAACTGCCATCAATCATGAAGAACTGGGTATGTACTGGAAAGAAAACAGTGGCGGGTATTATTGGTACCAGGCTCCGATCGAAACCCAGGCATTACTGATTGAAGCTTTTCATGAAGTGGGAAAAGATACCAAGGCCGTAGATGATTTAAAAACCTGGTTATTGAAAAACAAACAAACCAATAACTGGAAAACCACCAAAGCCACGGCAGAAGCCTGTTATGCTATGTTATTGCAGGGAACAGATTGGTTAACGAATGAACCAACAGTTGAAATAAAACTGGGTGATACATTCATCTCATCAAAGGAAAATAAACAGGAAGCCGGTACAGGTTATTTTAAAAAAGTGATCAATGGCCCGATGATAAATTCTAATATGGGGAATATTTCAGTATCAGTAACTCCTCAATTAACTAATCAACCAATCAACCAATCAACTACAAGCTGGGGAGCAGTTTACTGGCAATATTTCGAGAACCTGGACAAGATAACAACAGCAAGCACTCCGCTGAAACTGGAAAAGAAATTGTTTGTAGAAACCAATACGGACCGGGGTCCGGTATTAACCCCAATAAACGAAGGTGCTAATCTGAAAGTAGGCGATAAGATCAAAGTAAGAATTGAATTGCGGACTGACCGGGATATGGAATATGTGCACATGAAAGATATGCGGGCAAGTTGTATGGAACCAACCAATGTGTTGAGTGGCTATAAATGGCAGGGTGGCCTGGGTTATTATGAAACCACAAAAGATGCCAGCACCAGTTTCTTCTTTGATTATTTAAGAAAAGGAACTTATGTTTTTGAGTACAGCTTGTTCGTAACACATACAGGAAATTTCAGTAATGGCATTACCAGTATACAATGCATGTATGCCCCGGAATTTTCTTCTCACAGCGAGGGCATCCGGATTAATGTAGAATAGTTGTTTGCCACGGAAACACGGAATTTTTATACTTCCGTGTTTCCGTGGCAATTTCTCTCCAAAGCCATTATTTTTACTTTAATGAAAACGAAATTCATGATTGTTGGCCAGGGCATCAGTGGCACCTGGCTCAGTTATTATTTACAAAAAGAAAAAAAATCCTTTTTGGTTATTGATAATAACCAGCCCAACTCCGCTTCAAGAGTTGCTGCTGGTATTATCAATCCCGTCACAGGAAGAAGAATTGTAAAAACATGGATGATAGAACAACTGTTGGAACATTTAATTCCTGCATATGAAGAACTGGGAAAAGAATTAAATATAAAAGCGATCGGTCAAAAAAATGTGATTGACTTCCACCCTACTCCTCAAATGAAACTTGCTTTCCGGGACCGGTTAAAAGAAGATGATGTTTTTCTGAAAGAACCGAAAGATGAAATTTTATTCAATGAATATTTTTATCATGACTTTGGTTTTGGTGAAGTAAATCCCTGTTACATCATCAACCTGCAGGAATTACTGCCTGCCTGGAGAAATAAACTAATTAATAGCAAACAACTCCTTGAAGAAGACTTTGATCAATCAGCATTAAATTACTCAAAAGATAAAATTCAATACAAAGACATTGAAGCAGAGAAGATCATTTTTTGTGATGGCAGCAATTCATTTAATCATCCACTTTTCAAAAACCTGCCATTCTCACTAAATAAAGGTGAAGCACTCATTTTAGAATCAGCAGAAATTCCCTCAACCCATATTTTCAAGAAAGGAGTCATGCTGGCGCCCATGGGAAATAATTTTTTCTGGGTTGGCTCCAATTACATCTGGGGTTTTTCTGATGAGCATCCTACAAAAGAATTCAGGGAACAAACGGAGCTCCTCTTAAAAAACTGGATCAGGGTACCATTTAAAATTACCGGTCATAAAGCCGCCATTCGGCCTGCCAATATTGAAAGACGTCCATTTGTTGGCTTTCATCCTGAACATAACAGAACAGGAATATTAAATGGAATGGGAACGAAAGGATGTTCATTGGCTCCCTATTTTGCAAAACAATTAGTTGATAATATGATCCATCAGCAAGCGATCGATCCGGAAGCTGATATCAAAAGATTTTCAAAAATTCTTTCCCGGTAAAAAGTATTCGTGGAATTTACTTAAGTACATCAATTCCTTATTTTTGAGCTCTTCAAATAAAACCAACTTTATGACTGCACAAAAAGAAGAGATGTATGAAATTCCTGCCCGTTACCGTAGGTTAGAAAATCTCCATATTGTTTTCTGGCTTTTTAAAGATATCAGTTGGTGTATGATCTGGAAGGAACTGGGAATTATTATGATAGTTCCCACTCTTTCTGTAGCTATTTATATTTCTATAAGAACCCGGAAAATAAAATCAGAACTTGCACATAACCTCGCTGTTACTTTTTGGATCATAGCAAACAGCTACTGGATGATCAGCGAATTTTTTGGCTTTGATGAGGTGCATATATGGGCTGGTTTCGAAGGCAAACATCTTTCGATGATCCCATTCCTGATAGGAATATTCATTCTTGCCTGGTATTATATAATGCAGCGTCCCCGCGAAGTAAGAAATAAGCAGGTGGTGACGATGTAATAATTCAACTACCTGTCATCTTAAAATATAATTCCCAACTAAAGGAATCCGGAGATGGAGTGGGTGTGTTTTTTTCAGAATATGTTTTCTGAATAGGTAGATAAAAGCTAATGTTAACATAGTTCGGATTTAATTATTTTATTCATAGTTAGCGGATCCTGGTTCAGTACCCGGCATAAAGCCTCATACAAATCCGGCATATTCTCTTTTAGTCCGGCCGGGTTTTCAAAAAATGCTTCCACGCTTACTGCCCAAAACTCATGGATATTACTGAAAGCATAATTGCGCAAATAACTCTTTCTCTTTGTAATCACATCTGCCAGTATGGGCCCGGTAGTGGTTGAAAACTTTTCATAATTCAACCTGAAATTTCTATCTGTCCCTAACTGGGTAAAAAAATTATTAAATACCAATGCGTGACTCATTTCATGAATTGCCACGTTAATATTGTCCGTATTGTCTGCATAGCCATACAAAAAATGCTTCCAGGAAATATAAATACCCTCCGGCATTACATGGCCAATATATAATTCTTCATCACTATCCATCCTGTAGGCATCAGCCAACACGTAAATATTTTTGAACTCCTGCATTCTGTAACTCTTTAACCCAAATGTCACCTGCACTGCAGAAGCTGATACCAGAACCGGTATCTCTTCCTTTGGTTCCAGACCTATATAATGAAACTCTTTTCCTTTAATATAATTGTGTACACGGCATATAAATTTTTTTTTGAACTCAGGCAATAATTCATTGAAATAACTGATCTGCTTACTAATGATTAATGCGTAATTGCTATAATCATTCTCACTGACAGCTTCTTCTGAAAAATGTAAAATTTGCCGGGTAGGCGTGGAGCTTACGAATAGATTGTTCAATTTTATAAAAAAGGAAAACATGTTTTCTGGGTTCGGTAGTCTAAATATAGATAATCGCTTTTCAAAATGCAAGCTCCCAACGGTTTTCTCCTATCTTTGCCGCCGTTGAATATAGGAGATTTACGACTTTTTGTAGCCGGCAGTTGAATATCAATTGAAATTCCGTTGCCCCGAATGGGGGCCTTCGGCCCGACGCTCCGTTCAACAGTAAAAATTCTATTCAACAAATCTGAGAACTGAATGTATCGTAATCATACCTGTGGCGAATTAAGGATTAGCAACAAGAACAATGAAGTCACACTTGCCGGCTGGGTGCAAACCATCAGAAAATTTGGCGCCATCACTTTTGTGGACCTACGGGACCGTTACGGCATTACCCAGTTATTATTTGGAGAAGTGCTCAACGAACAATTGGAAAAAAATCCGCTTGGCCGTGAATTTGTTTTACAGGCAACCGGCAAAGTGAATGAACGCAGCAATAAAAATCCAAACATTCCAACTGGAGATATAGAAATAGTTGTTTCATCTTTCAACATTCTCAACAAATCAGCCTTACCACCATTCACCATCCAGGATGATACAGATGGCGGAGATGATATCCGGATGAAATACCGGTTTCTTGACCTGAGAAGAAATACAATCCGGAAAAACCTGGAACTGAGATATGCAGTAAACCGGGCAACAAGAAATTATCTGCATCAGCAAAATTTCATGGATATCGAAACTCCGTTTCTGATTAAATCCACTCCGGAAGGTGCAAGAGATTTTGTGGTGCCGTCCAGGATGAATGCAGGGCAGTTTTATGCCTTACCACAGTCACCGCAAACTTTCAAACAACTGCTGATGATCAGCGGTTATGACCGTTATTACCAGATCGTAAAATGTTTTCGTGATGAGGATCTTCGAGCAGACAGGCAGCCGGAATTTACCCAGATCGATTGTGAAATGGCCTTTGTAGAACAGGATGATATCCTGAATATGTTTGAAGGCATGGTGAAAGCCATTTTTAAAGATGTAAAGAATATCGATTATACAGAGAAGGTTGAAAGAATGACCTGGGAAGATGCCATGTGGAATTTTGGAAATGACAAACCGGATATCCGCTTTGATATGAAAGTGCTGAATCTGAAAAAACCACCTTCTGTTTATACCAATAAGAAAGACAACCAAGAATTAATAACCGGTGCAGGATTTGGCGTATTTGATAATGCAGAAACAATCCTGGCAATTGCAGCTCCCGGTTGTGCTGAATATAGTCGCAAACAAACAGACGAATTGACCGAATGGGTAAAACGTCCACAAATCGGAATGGGTGGTCTTGGTTTTATTAAATGTAATGCCGATGGCAGTTTTAAAAGCAGTATGGATAAGTTTTTCAATGAAGAAAAACTAAAAGCCATAACAGAAACATGTAATGCAAAAGCCGGAGATCTTGTAATAATTCTTGCAGGTGCTGAAGAAAGAACCCGTAAAGCCATCAGTGAACTCCGTTTACATATGGCGGAACGTTTGGGCTTGAGAAAGAATGATGAATTCAAATTGTTATGGGTATTGGATTTCCCTTTGTTTGAATATGCGGCAGAAGACAACCGTTGGGTAGCCAGGCATCATCCGTTTACATCTCCCAAACCTTCGGATATTGAAACCATGATTAATAACAGCCCAGTTATTGAAAATGCAGCTGAATATTTAAACCATCCTTATGCCAAAATCAAGGCAAATGCATACGATATGGTACTGAATGGAAATGAAATTGGCGGTGGTTCTATCAGGATACATCAGAGAGAGCTTCAGGAAAAAATGTTTGCAGCATTAGGAATGGATGCAGAAGAACAACAACACAAATTTGGTTTTTTACTCAGCGCTTTTGAATACGGCGCTCCTCCACATGGCGGTATAGCTTTCGGGTTCGACCGGCTATGTTCTATCCTGGGTGGCAGTGAAGGCATTCGTGATTTTATTGCATTCCCAAAAAATAATTCAGGCAGAGATGTGATGCTGGATGCACCTTCCACAATTGATGAGAAACAACTTACCGAACTTCAAATTAAACTGAACATAAGAAACTAATACTTCAGTTCATCCTCAATTGGAAATAGGTTTTTTCTTACCTTGGAAAAATGAACCATACCCCATTAGCAGAAAGAATCCGTCCTTCTTCGCTGGATGAATTATTTGGCCAGGAGCATCTTACCGGTAAAGGAAGCATTCTTCGTACAGCCATTGAAAATGGAAAAGTGCCTACCATGATTCTCTGGGGATCTCCCGGCACAGGCAAGACAACCATTGCCAATATCATTGCACATACCTTGAATCTGCCCTTCTTTCAACTGAGTACTATCAGTTCCGGTGTAAAAGATGTAAGAGAAGTAATAGAAAATGCAAAAACTAAACCCGGATCCATTTTATTTATTGATGAGATTCACCGTTTCAATAAAGGACAACAGGATGCATTACTGGGAGCTGTAGAAAAAGGGATCATTACCTTAATTGGTGCAACTACCGAAAACCCCTCCTTTGAAGTTAATTCAGCCTTACTCAGCCGATGCCAGGTATATGTTTTAAAACCACTCGATGAATCGCATCTTCACCAACTGATCAAACTTGCTTTTGAAAAAGATGAATGGCTGAAAAAGAAAAATATTGTAATCAGGGAACATGAAGCACTGTTTAATATCTCCGGTGGTGATGCAAGAAAGCTTTTAAACCTGATCGAACTTTGTGCAGGAGTTTTACCTGGTGGTGATGAGTTAACGGATGAAAAACTGATAGAAATTGCCCAGCAACGCATTGCACTTTATGATAAAAAAGGTGAGCAGCATTATGATATCATTTCTGCATTTATAAAATCAATCCGGGGAAGTGATCCCAATGCTGCTGTTTACTGGATGGCAAGAATGATAGAGGGCGGAGAAGACGTAAAATTTATTGCACGCCGAATGGTTATCCTGGCTAGTGAAGATATCGGCAATGCAAATCCAACAGCATTAGTGTTGGCTAACGCAACTTTTGATGCTGTCAATAAAATAGGATATCCGGAAGCCAATATTATTTTATCGCAATGTGCTACTTATCTGGCTTCATCACCCAAGAGTAATGCTGCTGTTACCGCTATTGGCGCTGCACTTTCCATGGTTAAACAAAAAAGAGATTTAGCTGTTCCGCTGCATATCCGTAATTCTCCAACAAGGTTAATGAAAAATATGGGATATGGTAAAGGATATGAGTATTCACACAACTATGAAAAGAATTTCTCTGCACAGGAATATTTGCCGGAAGAAATAAAAGGAACTACTTTTTATGAACCGGGAAAGAATGCAAGAGAAGAAGAGATCAGAAAATTTCTGAAGAGTCTCTGGAAAGAAAAGTATGGATATTAAAAACTTTTTTTATCAAGGCGAAAACAATAAAGGAAAAAACTGTCCCTGCATGATCGTTCCTTTAGGAACAACCGGAACACCTTCCAGTAAAGGTTCATCAGAATCAGAAACCACTCCATCTGCAAATACATTTATGACAAATGCCCGCCTGGGATTTTCGCTTTTATTTTCTCCGGAGCCATGTAGCGTAAGTGGATGATGAAATATAGCTTCTCCCGCTTTTACCTCAGCATAAAGCGGCTTATCGAACTGTGCTTTTTGTTCTTCATTCAAGAAATCTCTTATACCTTGAAGTTCACCCGCAATAACAGGTTTAGGCAATAAACCCCATTGATGACTGCCTGCAATATATTGCAGGCATCCGTTTTCCCTGGTAGCATCATCCAATCCACACCAACAACTCAAATGAGCCAATGGTTTTGTTCTTGTCCAGTACGAATAATCCTGGTGCCATGCAACAACACCACCCTTTTTTGGCGGCTTTGCAAAAAGCTGATCATGCCAGAACCGAACTGGCTTATCTCCCAGCAGCTGACTTGCTGCTACTAGAAACCTGGGGGTCCAAAGCACATCATGAAATCCATTGCTTATACGCCAGGCTCCCAATGCATGAAACAGAATAGTAGACGGATCAGTTGATTCATTGGAATGAAATTCATAAAATAAATGGTGCCCCGGATGCTTTATATCTGCTAGTTCAGTGAGCTCATTCTGCAGATAGTTTATTTGTGATTCATCCAGCATTTTAACACCTGCCAAAAAACCATTATCCCGGTAAAAATTCAATTGCTCATTTGTTAGTTTATATGCTTCCCATTCTTTTTCAGAAGCAGGCCACCGAAACATCTGACTGATCAGGCTATGAACCTGGCTTAAATCTTTTGCCATAATTTTTTTTACTTTTCTAAATGTACTCATTTTTATAAAAGAGTAAACTTTAAAAACTATTTTAGCACTGCTGAAATATTTCACTTTCAGCAACTGATTTTATGGCAATGACCTGGACTTTAAAAAAATTTGAAGAACTGACCATACATGAGCTTTATTCCATTTTGCAATTGAGGCAGGAAGTATTTATTATTGAACAAAATTGTATCTACCCCGACCTGGATAATAAAGATCAGGCTGCCATGCATTTCATGTGTGCTGAAAAGAATAATTTAATTGCTTATACCCGTATTTTGCCTCCGGGAATTTCGTATAAAGATCCATCAATCGGACGTGTAGTAACAGCAATGCCCGTAAGAAACGCGGGTATCGGAAAGGAGCTCATGAAAAGAACAATCCATCATTGTATAAACCTGTACGGAAAAACGGATATTACCCTTAGTGCCCAACTTTATTTGAAAAAATTTTATGAGTCTTTTGACTTCGAAACCATCGGGGAAAAATATCTTGAAGATGGTATTGAACATATTAAGATGACTAGAAAAGTTTCCAGGTAAATTCACCAAGTAGTTAAACATCACCACTCTTTACAATAAAACTCCCCCCTCTTCGTCATAGATGCGTAGAAGTAAAATTCTGCTAAGTCACCAGTAACCAATATCCAGATCGGGACTTTTCCGGTTTAAAACCAAATCTGGTATCTATGAGAGCAATTGTACCATTTGGCCGCAGAGCGGCAACTATTTTATTGTTCATGTTTTTTTCTTTTTCATGCTTTGCACAATCTGTTTCTTTTAAAAATGGAAAGTATGAAATAGGGGTTGGCATTGGCCCTTCATTTTTTCTTGGTGATCTTGGTGGAGGAAGAGGTACCGGTAAAACTTTTATAAAGGACCTGGATATACCCATGGCAAAACTTGCAAAAGGACTTTACTTCAACCTGTATCCTGCAGAGTGGTTTGGCTTAAGAATCGGGATCAATAAATCTCACCTGGAAGGAAGTGATGACCAGGTGAACCTCAAGGGCGGACGGGAGTACTCAAGGTGGAGAAGAAATCAATATTTTCAATCGGAAGTCCTGGAAGCATATTTCGGTATTGAAATTTATCCAACAGTTTTAATAGAAAAATATGATGGATTAACAGGAAAGATCAGGCCCTATGGAATTGTTGGAGTTGGTGGTTTTCATTTTAATCCAAAAGGATATTATTACCCGGATCCTGCCGATGAAAAAACAAAAAAATTGGTTGAACTGAAACCTTTGCGGCTGGAAGGACAGGGAATGGCTGAATACCCGGATAGAAAGGAATATAAATTAACACAGATTGAAATTCCAATGGGTGCAGGTTTCAAATACTATTTTAAAGAAAACGTTTACATCGGAATGGAAATTTTACATAGAAAAACCTATACAGATTATATAGATGATGTAAGTACTAAATATATTGACCCGATAAATTTTCAGAAATACCTGGATCCATCAAATGTTCCGATAGCTATTCAGCTTTATAACAGAGAGCCTTTCAGGAATATTTCAAGACCCACAACCGGAAGGCAAAGAGGTGATCCAAAAGAAATGGATTCGTTTTTCTCAACTACAATACGAATGGGTTGGAGAATTAACGGAAGCAATTCACCTGCAAACAGAGCCAGGAAACAATTGAAATGCCCGGTGTTCTTTTAAAATTTTAAACCCTAATCCGTACCCTATATGAAAACAAACTTTACCCTTAAAAACACGAAAAAAATTTTACTAATTCTTTCCCTTTTATTTTCTGTCATCACATTTATGTCCTGCAGTGTAGTGGAAAGTATTCCATCTACACAAAGTAATACCACTAAATTTTCGAGAAAAGACAGATCTGTAAAAGTTTATCCAGACCTGGTAAAGAGGATAATGCATATTAAAAATGTTGATGAAAGCCCGCTGGATTTTTTTGTTTTTGACCTGGAAGGTACCCTCATCCGTCATTTTAAAATGGATGAAGGTGATCACAAAAAAATCATAGGTCTAGAAAAGGGTCTATATGTGTACCAGGTTTTTGCAGGTGATGAAATTAGTGAGTCAGGAAAAATCACTATTAAATAATTTAAAAAAAATAATAATTGCTGTTGCCATAAGCGGCAGCGGGCTTAATAAAATTCAATACCTGGTTGACAAACCTGATCCGT
>CAZOOT010000015.1:0-41570 GCA_964581455.1 uncultured Chitinophaga sp.
AGTAAATATTGATCCATCAACTGGTTCAGCTACAATTACAAGCTGTGTAACTATTGGCAATTACGGAAGTTATACTCTGGTAACTGGAGCTGGAAGTTCAGGATTTGTATTTTCATGTGCTGGAGATATTATACTGAGGGTCCGTTTATCAGCACCTCCTTTTGGAGATCAGGGATTTTTTGATTTACAATTGAAAAAGCAATAATCAATTATAATTAAGAAGATTTTTATTGGAGGCTGATTCATAGAATCAGCCTCCTTATTTTTACGCCGTTTCTTTCCCGACGAGTCTCCTCCCGGGTAAAGTTAAGCTCTCCCAATATTACGACGAGTCACTCCTAACTCGTCGTAATATTGGGAGAGCTTATTATTACCTTAATTAGGGAGGAGACTCGTCTGAGAACAAGAACGTATTCTAAAAAAAGCAAACCCCTCATCTGAAGGGTTTGCTTTTTACATTTTTTTACGCCGGTTGGTATGCAGCAGAGCATTGCGGGTGGTGTACCAACAACCGAAGTTAGTCCAGTTTCGTTTTCTTAGTAAGCTGGCAACAGATAATATTCGGATAAGGAAATTTCCTGAAAAGTTAACATGATGTACTTTTATTAAAGAATGGCTGAAATAATTACAGAATACCCTCATTTTTTTATGGCAACCAATTTGGAGTGGAAAAACTGCTGCAACCAGATAAGTACAAAGACATTATTATTGAGAGCATGCGGTTTCTTGTTCAGGATAAGCGGGTAATTATTTATGAGTTTATCATTATGTATAACCATCTGCATATAATATGGCAGATGCAGGCAGATAGAAAGAGAGATGCTGTGCAAAGAGATTTTCTAAAGCATACCGCACAGGAAATAAAGAAAGATATGATGCTGAATCATCCTGTTGAACTTAAGGCCTATCTTGTAAATACCAAAGACAGAAAATATCAGTTTTAGGAGAGAAACGCTTTATCAGTAGAAATCTGGAGTGAAAAAGTGTTGATACAAAAGTTGAAATACATTCATGAAAATCCGGTGCGAGCCGGTATTTGCCGTTATCCGGAAGAGTATAAATATTCATCAGCGCTTTTATATAAAACAGGGATTGATAACTGGGGATTCCTCAAACATTTCCGGGATTAATTAAATTCGGTTGTTGGTACACCAGGCACAAGGCTAGACTGCATACCAACCGGGTAAATGATTTTTCAAACTAGAAGGAAACTAGCAGGGAATGGATAAATGATCAGTATTTACATTTTAATTTCTTCTTCATTCTTATCATAAAACTTAAACTCTGTTAAATGATAATTAGTATCAGTTTTCAAACTTATTTTCTTTCTGAACTTTCTTTTCCAGGAGGAGAATTTAGACCATATCCATCCCTTGGTTAAATAAGCATGAATAATAGGATTCACTATAAGTGTGAGATTATTGTGTTGATGTGTAAGCAGGTAATTAAGGTTCTTTTCAATTTCATCTTCTAAAATAAGTGTTGAAGATATTTTTCCACTTCCGCTGCAACTGGGACAAATTTCTTGGGTATTAATTGTCATTTCCGGTTTCATCCGCTGCCGGGTGATCTGCATCAAACCAAATTTAGAAATTGGTAATACAGCATGCTTTGCTCTGTCAGGTTGCATGAGCTTTTCCATCGCCTCCATCAACTTTCTTTTGTTCTCGGGTAGTTTCATGTCAATAAAATCAACAACGATAATACCGCCTATATCCCGCAATCTTAATTGCCTGGATATCTCATCAGCTGCTTCCAGGTTTGTTTCAAATGCATTTTGCTCCTGGTTATTACTTACACTTTTGTAACCGCTGTTAACATCAATAACATGGAGTGCTTCAGTATGTTCAATAATCAGGTAAGCGCCACTATTCAGGTTCACTGTTTTTCCAAACGAGGCTTTCACTTGTTTGGTGATTCCAAATGAATCAAAAATGGGAGAACCATTCTGGTAAAATGTAATAATGTCGGTTTTATCAGGTGCTATTCTTTGTATATAGCTTTTTGCGTCCTGGTAAATTGATCTGTCATTGACCACAATCTTATTGAAATCCTCATTCAGCAGGTCACGGAGGATGCTGGTTGTTTTGGTTTGTTCACTCAGTATCTTGCTGGGCGCCACAGTGCCTTTAAGATTTGTCTGAATGGCTTTCCATGTTTCAACTAATGAATTAAGGTCATCATGAAGTTCGGCTGTTTTCTTTCCCTCTGCTGCTGTTCTCACAATCACTCCAAAATTTTTAGGCTTGATTGCTTCTATAATCTTCTGTAACCGTTTCCTTTCTTCTGAAGAATGTATTTTTCTTGAAACGGCAACGATATTATTAAATGGAGTAATAACTACGAATCTGCCTGGCAGAGAAATCTCACAACTTAATCTTGGCCCTTTGGCAGCAATTGGTTCTTTTAATATTTGAACCAGGATGCTCGGCTTGCCACTAAGCACTTCGTTTATCTTTCCTGTTTTTACAATATCCGGTTCGGTAGTAAAGCTTCCAAAATCAGGAATGCCTTCTTCTTTATAATTGATTGAAGCCTGAGAGAATTTTAAAAGCGATTTTGCATATGGGCTTAAGTCAGTATAATGCAGGAAAGCGTCTTTTTCGAAACCCACATCAACGAATGCAGCATTCAGTCCCGGAATAAGTTTTTTAACTTTTCCCAGGTAAAGGTCGCCTACAGCAAAGCGGGCATCACTTTTTTCATTATGAAGCTCGACCAGCTTTTTGTCTTCCAGCAGGGCGATTTCCACACCCTGGGGAGCTGAATTAATTATAAGTTCTTTGTTCAAGTTGCCTCGGCTTTTTAATAACCATGTGCCGGTAAAATTACTGGCTGTGTTAGTTCACCGTAATGGGCCTTTTTAAAAGATAGACCTGATTAACTTTGGAGCAAATAGATGAGCACTGATCCCTATTGCACAACCAGAAAACTGAAAAAGATTTTAAAATTTAAAGTATTTAAAAGCCCGGTTCAAAAGAGCAAACAGTGCCGGATGTTTTACATACTTTAAATTTTATTTCTTATTTTTTTTATGACGGTTCTTTCTCAGTCTTTTTTTACGCTTATGCGTTGCCATTTTATGGCGTTTTCTTTTTTTACCAGAAGGCATAGTTTAGAAATTTTTTAAAAATTAATTTATTAATAAGGTTTATTTTTCTTTTAAGGTGTCTGACTGTTGTCAGACAGATTTTGAATACGATTCAACAACTCATTTTTCAATTCAGGATTTTTTACAAGCGGAACTGCTTTTTTGTACCAGGCCGAAGCGGATATCTTATCAGCTTTTCTTTCATGTACTTCTGCCAGCATAAGTAAAGCTTCCAGGTTATCAGGTTCCAGCCGGTTTACTTTTTCAAAACGGTCAATAGCTTTGTCATATTGTCCGGATATAATGGAACCATGCCACAGTGTCATTTGTGCAAATATATTAGTGCTGTCTCTGTCAACTACTTGTAAAATTTTCTGGATACCTGCCATAGGATTATCAGCTATGTTACCAAATATATAGCAAGCGCCTAATCCTACATGGGAAGAGTCGTTTTTATCATTAACCTTCAAAGATCTCTCAAATAAGTCTTTGGCTTGTAAAGCCTTCCATTTCTTCAACTGTGGATTTTCTTCTACCCTCAGGTTATCTAAAAACAAATGGGCAGCAAAGGTGAGGGTTTTTTCGGATAATTCCAATCTTGCAGCTTCTGCTTCATACCAGGCATAAGGTTCGAAAATTTTAGCAGAATCTTTCCAGAAATGTGCCAGCTGATGATAAACCTCAAGTTCTTGTTTTTTTACATCACCCCTTATTACAGATTTTTCAAGTATCTCCAGCCAGGTCACTTGTTCGGGTCTTAATTGTTCTTTTGCATGATGAAGAATTGTATCAATGGTGAGTTCAGATGTATTTGGTTGTGCCGGTAAAATTTTATCATTTGCCGTCAAACCTGTCTTTCCAAAAAAGAATAGAATTGCTATAGAAACTATGCTTACAATAATAGCGATCAATTGAGATTTCTTCACATCAAAAAATTTTTTTCCAAAAGAATTTCTTCAGGAGCGGCGAAGTTACCTCATCAATTTGAGAGAAAACCAGAAAAAAGGAGGATTAATAAATTTTAAACATCTGCATCTTCACCCGGGCCTGCATCTGGTTTTGTGGTCACCAGTTTTTTTACTTCTGCTACAAATTCTTTTGCAGGTTTAAAGGCTGGAATAAAATGTTCGGGAATGTGAACAGCAATATTTTTTTTGATATTACGTCCGATTTTGGCTGCCCTTTTTTTAATAATAAAGCTTCCAAAGCCGCGGATATAAATGTTTTCGCCGCCACTGAGAGTATCTTTCACCTCTTTAAACATAGTTTCTAGAGTAACAAGTACATCCACTTTAGGAATACCTGTTTTTTCTGAGATCTGGTTTACAAGGTCAGCTTTTCTCATTTTTTTTAAAATTTAGGCTTATATTTTGCTCTAATATATGCCAAAATCTTATGATTGTCAATAGGATAGGCAATTTTTTTTTAAATATGGGTTTGAACATTGACTTTAAATCAAAATTTTCCCACTTTTTACTTAAGTGGAATAGAGAATTGAACAATCGAAGAATGCCATGGAAAGGAGAAAAAGACCCTTACAAAATATGGCTTAGTGAAATAATATTACAACAAACAAGAGTGGATCAGGGTTTGGGTTATTATAAAAAATTTATCAAAAATTATCCAACTGTTCAGTTACTGGCAACTGCCCCCGATAAGGAAGTGTATAAACTTTGGGAAGGACTGGGATATTACAACAGATGTAAAAATTTGCTGGAAACAGCTCGTTATGTTTCAAATGAACTTGATGGCGTTTTTCCTGATAATTATGAATCTATAATTTTTTTGAAAGGGATTGGTGCCTATACAGCAGCAGCAATCTCATCTTTTGCATATAATCTTCCATATGCAGTGGTAGATGGTAATGTATTCCGGGTGCTTTCAAGGGTATTTGGAATTAATAAAGCGATTGATTCTGCCGAAGGGAAAAAGTATTTTACAAAACTTGCCACTGAACTTCTTGATAAAAAACAACCGGGTATTTATAACCAGGCTTTGATGGATTTTGGCGCTGTAATTTGTAAGCCGGTAAATCCTGACTGCGAGAACTGTGTATTCAGAAAAAATTGTTATGCCTTTCAAAATGATCAGATCAGGATTCTTCCATTCAGGGAAAAAAAGACCCTGGTCAGAAAAAGGTGGTTCTATTATATTGTTTTGGAATACAGAAATAAGCTATATATAAGACAAAGAAATGGAAATGATATCTGGAAAAATTTATTTGAATTTATTTTGATTGAAACTCCTGGAAAATCTGAAGAAAGCAAGATTCTGGAACAGGCAGTTAAAAAAGCTGTTCTTAAAGGCAATTCCTATTCAATCCAGTCAGTTTCTTCAATTTTCAGGCAACAACTTACTCACCAAAAGATTGAAGGCCGCTTTATTAAGCTTAAAATTCATAAAGCTGTAAAAATCCCCGGCCTGAAAGCGGTAACCAGGGCACAACTTGCTACTTATGCCTTCCCAAAAATTATTAGGAAATATTTATCAGGGCAGTTCCCGGCTGCTTGAAAAAACTTCGGTTTTACGGATAAAAAATTTTAACTTTAAAGAGCATTGATCGGCTCTGATTATTTTTTAAAAATTAAAAATTTAATTCTATGAGAGGAGTAAATAAGGTCATGCTCATTGGCAATCTTGGAAAAGATCCCGACGTGCAGGTTTTGGAAGGAAATATTGCTGTTGCGAAATTTCCGCTGGCTACAACGGAAACATTTAAAGACAGAGGCGGAAAATTGGTGTCACAAACTGAATGGCACACTGTTGTTCTTTGGAGAGGACTTGCAGAATTATCTCAAAAATATCTGCACAAAGGAAGCCTTGTTTACATAGAAGGCCGGCTCCGGACCCGTAATTGGGACGATAAAGATGGGCATAGAAAATTTGCTACAGAAGTAGTGGGGGACAATTTAATCATGCTTGACAAAAAAACAGATGGAGTTGCTGGTGTTCATACCGACAGTGGAATCAGTGAAAATGACAGCAATCAGGGCGAACACCCGCCCATAGAAGACACACCCCGGGAAATGTCTTAAAAATACATGTGGCTGAATACTTTATTTTTGCATAATTAATTGTACAGGCAGGATAACACCTGCCTGTACAAGTATAATTGATCATCAAAAAAAATCAACTTGGATTATTATTCGGCAATCAGTAGTATTTCTCATCATTTAGCTTTTATATGGTTATCAATACAAACACAGGGAACCACAATCCTGAGCATATTACTATTGTCATTAATCCTTCTTTCATTTGTTATTTCCGGAGCTGAAGTGGCTTTGTTCTCCTTAAGCAATAAGGATATTAATATGCTGAAAACAAAACAACACCCTTCAGCAAAACGAATTGTGGATCTTTTAAGTGAATCAAAAGAAGTATATACTTCGTTAGTGATCTCCGGAACTTTTATCAATATTTCAATAATTGTACTTTCCAATTTTCTGATAAATGAATTGATGCAACTGGAAAATGCTCTTGCACAGCTCGGGTCATTTTCATTTATTGTTGAATTGCTGATCAAAGTATTTATCATTGCTTTTCTTTTAATATTCTTTTGTAAAATTTTACCGAAGGTTTGGGCAACACAGAATAATCTTCGCTTTGCATATGGATGTTCTTTCATTATTGAAGGCATTCATTTATTGTTATCAGGATTAAGTAAAAGAATGGTGGGTCTGGCAGATAATATTGGCAAAAAACTCGGTGCAGACCAGGGACGAAAAGCCAGCCTGATTGAACTAGATCAGGCAATAGATTTTACAGCCGATAATGAAACTTCCCTTGAAGAAAAAAATATCCTGAAAGGAATTGTGAAGTTTGGGAATATTACCGTTAAACAGATTATGCGAAGCAGATTAGACGTAAGCGGTATTGAACAAAGCCTGACTTTGAAACAATTATTAAAAAGAATTGAAGAGCTTCATTTTTCCAGGCTGCCGGTTTATAAAGTAAATCTTGATGAAGTAATCGGCGTGATAAACACAAAAGACCTCTTGGCTTATATTAATATCGAAGACAATTATTCAGCTGACCAGGATAGATTTGACTGGCATATTTTAATGAGGCAACCTTATTTTGTACCTGAAACAAAATTGATCGAAGACCTTTTAAAAGAATTTCAGGAAAAGCGGACTCATTTTGCAATTGTGGTAGATGAATTTGGCGGCACAAGCGGGATAGTAACTATGGAAGACATCCTGGAAGAAATTGTAGGTGAGATCAGGGACGAATTTGATGAGGAAGAACTTGTATTAAAAAAACTGGATGATTATAATTATTTGTTTGACGGAAAAACCATGATCCATGAAGCTTGCAAAGCAATGCAATTACCGCAGGACACATTTGACACAGTAAGAGGTGAAAGTGAAACATTAGCCGGCCTCATCCTGGAACTTGCAGGAGAGTTTCCGCTAAAAAATACCGTTATACCATGTGGTGATTTTGATTTTACGGTATTGGAAGTTTATAAGAACCGGATCATGCAGATCAAGGTCAATATCAAACAAAATCCAGAATCAGGAAAATGAAACAAACATTTACTACTCCCATACTTTTTGTTTTTTGCATACTCTTCTTTGCTTTTTGGTATTCATCATGTAATACAAACTACACAGTAAACAAGAAGCGGGGATTTTTTAAAATTGATTTTCCCGAAAAGAAATATCAGGTTTATGATCAGCCGGGATATCCATATTCATTTGAATATCCTGTATATGCCAGCGTACTGAAAGACAGTACTTTTTTTGAGGATAAACCGGAAAATGACTGGTGGATAAATATCGATTTCCCGCAATTCAACGGAAGGGTTTTTGTGAGCTACAAGGAAATTGGAAAAAATAAATTTGATTCGCTGGTTAATGATGCGTTTACATTAAGCTATAAACAACATACTTATAAGGCAGCATCTATTGAACCTGTTCCATTCCGTACACCCAATAACATCAATGGAGTTTATTTTTCTCTTACCGGTAATACTGCTACCGCCAACCAGTTTTTTATAACAGACTCAGTAAAGCATTTTCTGCGGGGAGCATTATACTTTGATGCGGCTACTAATGAAGATTCATTATCCATTGTTAATGATTTTTTGAAAAAAGATCTGCAACACATGATAAATACACTCAGATGGAAATATTGATTGGAGATAAAGGAAACTTGCCGCAATAAAACTGTTTAATTTTGTTACAATATGATAGTAATAGATAATATCCTGGTTAGTGATGATGTAGTGGAAAAACAATTTGTTTGTGATCTTTCAAAATGCAAAGGAGGCTGCTGCGAAGACGGAGATGCCGGTGCCCCGCTTGATGACAAAGAGCTCAATATAGTAATTGAGATGTATGAAAAGATAAAACCCTACCTGACAGAAGCCTCCATTAAAGAAGTAGAGAAGAAAGGAAAATATGTTTATGACAGGGAATTTGGTTGGGTGACACCTACACTCGAAAGTGATAATGAGATCTGTGTTTATGGGATCAGGGAAAAGAATGGTATGATAAAATGTGCATTTGAGCAGGCCTATTACGATGGCCTGATTCCCTGGAAAAAACCAATCAGTTGTCACTTGTATCCGGTAATTGCCAAAAAAGGAAAACATGGCAATTATGAAAGAGTAAATTACGAGCCAAGGGAAAAGCTTTGCAGCCCCGCCTGTACATTGGGTGAAAAATTAAAAGTCCGCACATACGAGTTCTTAAAGGAACCGTTGATCAGAAAATATGGCGAAGAGTTTTATGAAGCATTGGACAAAACTGCCAAAGAAAAATTTTCTGAGATAATAAAATGATCGTCTTTAAAGAAGTAAAGTTCATTCTGTTCAAACTTACGAAACATAAAAGCAGGAACAGTTTCATTTAAAATGCCAGCATTATTAAAACAGTTGCAAGAGGAATTAAAGTCTCATTCTACAGAAGATGCAAAAGCAGCTGCTTTAAAATTTGTTCCGGGTGTTACGAAAATATATGGCATCAGGATGCCGGTGTTGAATGAAATGGCTAAGAAGTACAAGGAGGGGGGATTTGAATTAGTAAAAGAGTTATGGAGATCCGGAGCTTTTGAATAAAGGATACTGGCAGCAAAAATCCTGAACAGGATTTGTAAAAAGGATCCCGAACTTTCTTTAAAACTGGTTGCCGGATTTTCAAAAGATATTTCTGACTGGGCGGTATGTGATACAGTAGGCATGCAGAGCCTGAAGCCTATAGCGAAAATCAAACAAAAGGAAATTTTTGCATTGTCATGAGCTTTGATGAAATCAAAGAATTTCTGGGAAAGAAGATTGTCCCTTGTAATTATAGAGGTATATACAAAAGACAAGAGTGCCCATCCTGAAATTAATAAAAGAGTAAAAGCATTGGAGAATGACGATGAATACTATGTAAGAAAATCGGTGGAATGGGTAAAAAGAAATATTAAAAAGGGGAAATGATCATCCTGTCATAAATTTGTTTCATGTCTGAACAAAGCCGGTCATTTATTGCAAAAAGTTCTGTAAAAGCTGCCGATAAAGAACACCGGCGCAAGATCAACTTTAATATTAATAAGTACAATGCTGTTGTGCCAAAAGGTAAAGAACAATTCAGTGATGTAAACTTGGCAAGGGAAAAGGCAAAAAATATCAAATGGCGGTCATTGGAGAATCTCGATAAATTGCTGGAAAATTTTGATGCAGTTATCAGCAGGAGAGGAGCAAAGGTTATATGGGCAGAAGACAAACAACAGGCTCTCGATGCCGTTGGAAAAATTTGTGCTGAAAAGAACTGCAGATTAGTTGTGAAGAGTAAAAGCATGGTAACTGAAGAAATTCACCTGAATGATTATCTGGAGCAGCAGGGAATTCAAAGCGTAGAGACGGATCTCGGAGAATATATTCAGCAACTGGATGGTGAACCACCCTACCATATTGTAACACCTGCCATGCATAAAAGTAAAGAGGATGTAGCTAAACTTTTTGCAGAAAAATTAGGTACTGATCCAAAACTTACTCCGGAGCAATTAACGCTGGTAGCAAGAGAAAAGCTCAGAGAAAAATATACAGCGGCAGAAGTTGGCATCACCGGGGCAAATTTTATTATTGCAGACATTGGTGGAATTGCAATAACAGAAAATGAAGGAAATGCGAGGCTGAGTTGTTCTATGCCAAAGACACATATCGTAATTGTGGGTATTGAAAAAATGATTCCATCCATGATGGACCTGGCATTGTTCTGGCCATTACTGTCAACCTTTGGTACCGGCCAAAGAATTACTTCTTACAATACAATTGTTACTGGTCCCAGGCAGGAAGGAGAAACAGACGGCCCCGATGCCATGTATGTAATTCTTCTTGACAATGGAAGAACCAATATATTGGCAAACGAAAAGCAAAGGGAAAGCTTGTATTGTATTCGATGCGGCGCATGTCTGAATGCATGTCCTGTTTATAAAAATATTGGTGGTCATGCTTATGAAACAGCCTATAGCGGTCCTATTGGTTCTGTCATCACGCCACATTTAAAAGAAATGGGAGAGTGGAAACATCTTAGCAATGCTTCATCCCTTTGCGGAAATTGTACTGAAGTATGTGCAGTAAAAATAAATCTGCATGAATTATTGCTGGAAAACCGGCATGAGGCAGTAGATGAGGGCCACAGTGTGTTAATGGAAAGAATGGCCTGGAAGATGTGGAGAATCGCCATGCAGCGCCGCAGCTTTATGAATCTTGGGAATAGTACCATTAAAAACTGGGTGGTAAATAAATTGTTGAAAGGCTGGAAAGAAAACCGGACTGAAATGAAATTCCCGAAAAAATCATTCAATCAGCTCTGGAAGGAGAAATACGGGAACAGATAATTTTTTGTAAATTGTAGTAAATATCATTTCATGAAAGTATTTCAGTTTACAGCAAACATTGATAGGGATCCGGAAACTGGTCAGTATATCGGAACCATTCATTCTGTTCCTGGTGCTCATACTTGTGCTGAAACGCTTGATGAACTTAAAAAGAACTTACAGGATGTAGTAGAGCTTTGTCTGGAAAACATGACAGCAGATGAAATCAAGGAAATACCTGAGTTTGTAGGAATTCAACAAATCTCAGTTTCAATATGAGTAAGCTTCCGATTATCAAAGCGGCAAAGCTGGAAAAAATTTTACATTATCTTGGATTTGTTTTTCAACGTCAGAAAGGAAGCCATTCCTTCTACAGACATCCGGATGGAAGATATACTACAATTCCCCATCATCCTGGAAAGGATTTACCAAGAGAATTAATAAGAACAATACTGAAGCAGATTAATATTTCCACGGACGAATTTATTGATTTGCTTAATAAGGTTTGATTGTTTCTATGAGTCTCATTTTTTGCCATACTATAACTCCCCGCCTTCAGTACATCACTGATTTTATTGGAAAAGAAATATTTGGGAAAGCAATTGAATTAACTTCTAACATTGATTTTTTTAAAAATTATCCGGGACCAAAAATAAATTACAGTCATTTAAAAATTAATAATGAAGAATTAATAATTAATAATTGTAACCTCTTATTTGAGAATTCAATCAGGGATCAAAATATTTCCTGTTTTGATGTAAATGCCTGTCTGCCGGACAGGCAGGGCTTCAAAACTTTTTTTAAAACCAGCGGGGATTATCCATTCGACATCTTTGCCGCATCCTTTTATTTGTTGAGCCGCTACGAAGAATATCTTCATCATAAAAAAGACTCTTACGGCCGGTATGCTTATGAAAATTCATTGGCATTCAAAGAAGGATTCCTGCATCTTCCTTTAATAAATATCTGGCTGGCCGATTTTAAAAAAGTACTCAAAGAAAAATTTCCTCAATTCACCATTCACCATTCACCATTCACTTTTCAGCCAACTTACGATATTGATGAAGCCTATGCCTATAAGTACAAAGGATTTTTGAGAACCATAGGCGGACATGCTAAAGCAAAACTGACGGGGGAATGGTTTCGCCTGATAGAAAGACCCAAAGTATTATTGGGGAAAAAACAAGACCCGTATGATGCATATCAATGGATGGACGACCTGCATAAGGAACACAAAGTTCAACCTATTTATTTTTTTCTTGTTGCCGGTGCAAACAGCAAGTATGATAAAAACATTCTGCCTGCTCATCCTGCTATGCAGCAATTGATAAAACAACATGCTGAAAAGTATATGGTTGGTTTACATCCATCCTGGCAAAGCGGCGATGATAAAAGTTTATTGAAAAAAGAGTTGAAAATACTTGCGTCAGCAACGGGCAGGGAAATCACATCTTCCCGGCAACATTATATCCGGCTTACGCTTCCACAAACATACAGGCAGTTAATGGATGCAGGCATTACAGATGATTATTCCATGGGTTATGGCAGCATCAATGGATTCCGTGCCTCCGTGGCATCAGCTTTTTATTGGTATGATCTGGAAAAAGAGGAAACAACGCCACTTTTATTGCATCCTTTTTGTTTTATGGAAGCCAACTCTTTCTTTGAACAAAAATATTCTGCTGAGCAGGCATTGGAAGAGATGCGGCATTATTACGGTATTTGCAAATCAGTGAACGGTACATTTATCAGTATCTGGCACAATACATTTCTTGGAACAGAAAAAAAATTCAAGGGCTGGAGAGAAGTATATGAGAAATTTATTGTGAATTGTGAAAAGTGAATTGTGAACTTGATGCTGCCTTTGAAAGAAAGTATATTGACAATTCACAATTGACCATTCACTATCAAATCCCTTCCGTTTCAGGTTGTTCAACAGATGTAATCTTATAAGCTTTATTTACAAGATAAACTCCCAGTAAAGTAACCAATCCACCAACAGCTAAATAAATAGTGAGCCGTTCATCGAAGATCAAAGACCCAAGCACTACAGCCACAATCGGATTGATATAGGCATAGATAGAAGCCTGCTCTGTAGGCAGGTTTTGTAAAGCATATAAATAACAAACGAAGGCAAATAAAGATCCAAAAATTACCAGGTATGCAATGGCTGCCCAGGATTGCCATGGTATAGCAGTAAGGCTGATGGCCCTTCCTGTAGATGCAGAGAAGGAATATAAAATAATACCACTGATCAGCATTTGAATTCCAAGGCTGAAATAGGGGTTAAAAAAAGTTGCTTGTTTCTTTGTGTACAGTGTAGCAATGGCCCAGGTCCATGTAGCAATAAATGAAAACAAAATACCTAATTGAAATTTCGGATTGAGAAAATCCTGGAGATGATCATAAAAAATAACACAAACCCCACCGAACCCAAGCAGCAAACCTATGATTGCTCTCATTGGTATTTTTCCTTTGGCAATAAATAGTCCGATGACAACAAGCCATAATGGAAAAATGGCGCCCATGATGGCACCAAGGCCGGCAGAAACTTCATATTGCAGTGCCAGTGTGCTTAACCCGTTGCTGAGAATAAAATTCAGAAAACTTAACACCAGGATAGGTATCCATTCCTTGCCTCTGGGTAAAATTGCTTTTTTATATAAAAAGAAACCGACATAAATAATTCCCGCAAGCAATTGACGAATACCCGCCAGTTGTAATGCATCCGGAATATATTTTACACCTTCCTTACTGGCAAGCCAGGTAGTTCCCCATAAAATACAAACCAGCGAAAGTGCAAATATGGCTTTGGCCCTTGTTCCCTTTTTACGAATGGTCATGGGATTAAGAACCGACAATTTTTTTAATGCATCGGCTGATTGAATAAGTCCTTTATTGAGAAAGCGCAAAGGCATATCCTTTAAATCTCCGTAAGGGCAGACTTTCTTAGTTTATAATTTATAAAGTACATTTGTGAAATGAAGTTTTTAAAGCCCCTTTAGGGGTTGGGGGTTACTAATGCTTAAAATGCCTTAACCCTGTGATCACCATCACCAACTTATTCTCCACACAATAATCAATTGAATCTTTATCACGAATAGAACCTCCCGGCTGAATAAATGCTTTGATACCGGCATCATGTCCCATTTTCACACAATCATTGAAAGGGAAAAATGCATCACTGGCCATAACCGCTCCAGACAGATCAAAATTAAATTGCTTTGCTTTTTCAATTGCTTGCCTAAGGGCATCGATCCGGCTGGTCTGTCCGCAACCCTTTCCAACCAGTTGTTTATTTTTTACCAAAGCAATTGCATTTGATTTAAGATGCTTGCAGACAATATTTGAAAATTCAAGATCTGCTTTCTCTTTATCAGAGCTTTCTCTACCTCCAGCTTCTTTCCATTCTGTAAAATTGCCTTCATCAGCATTTTGTATTAACACCCCATTCAGAAGCGATCTGTAAATATTGGGGTTTTGACTTTTAACTTTTGACTTTAGCAATATCCTGTTCTTCTTCGATTTTAAAACCGCTAATGCATCTTCGTCAAATGAAGGAGCGATCAGTACTTCAAAAAATATTTCATTGATAGCTTCGGCAGTTGCTTTGTCAATAGCTGCATTACAAATCAACACACCGCCAAATGCTGATTCGGGATCTCCGGCCAATGCAGCCTCCCAGCTTTCTTTTACAGTGGAACGTTGTGCAATTCCACATACATTGGTATGCTTGAAGATGGCGAACACAGCCCCCCCACCCCCCAAAGGGGGGATCCCCGATGACTCCGAAATTTCTTTTTGTAAGGTGTCTTCAATAAGCTGGCTTTGTGTGTTAGTAAGCCCTCCCTTCGGGAGGGTTTGGGTGGGCTGAAATTCATTGATTAACTGAACTGCTGCATCTACATCTACAAGGTTATTATATGAAAGTTCTTTTCCGTTTAACTGTTCAAAAATCTCATCCAGGTTGCCAAAGAACGCTGCTTTCTGATGTGGATTTTCGCCATACCGTAATGATTTTTCAATTTTATTAAATGGAGTAGTTATTGACAAGTTGTGAAAATAATTGGAAATAGCCGTATCGTATGCAGTACACACATCAAAAGCTTTTATAGCAAAACTTCTGCGCTGCGCTAAAGTAGTTTCTCCTTTCTGTTCAAATAAAATAGATTCAAGTAGGCTGTAATCAGATTTGCTGGCAACCACGGTTACATCTTTGTGATTTTTAGCTGCAGCACGCAACATGGATGGTCCGCCAATATCTATTTTTTCGATGATCATTGTTTCGTCTTTGGTGGATGCTACCGTTTCTTCAAATGGGTAGAGATCCACAATCACAAGGTCAATTTCCGGAATATGATAATGCTCCATTTCTTTTACATGTTGTGAGTCATCCCTTTTTCCCAAAATACCGCCAAACACAGCGGGGTGAAGCGTTTTTACCCTGCCATCCAAAATAGAAGGGTAGGAAGTTAGATTTTCTACCGGGATAACTTTTACACCTAAATCCTCAATAAAAACCTGGGTGCCGCCGGTAGAATAGACGGTTATTCCCAATTTCGACAATAATTTAATAATGGGCTCAAGGCCATCTTTGTAATAAACAGAGATGAGGGCAGACTGAATTTTCTTGTTCATAAATTTGAGAATTGTAAAGGCAGGCATCGAAAGAAGGCGCAAATCTAACTTAATTCAGCCTCACCACAAAAGCCCCTTTTTCACTTACATCATAAAATGGAATATGCAAATCAGCGCAGTCCTGTTTCCAGTATTTCATTCTCCAGGCAGGTACAGATCCATCAAAGATCACCTGTTTGATGGCAAATGTTTCAGCCAATTTTTTTAAATATAGTTTGGGACTTTTTGAAACAACCAGCAGGTCAACAGGAAGCTTTTCTTTCAGGGGAATAAAATAAATTGTTGTATCAATTAATAAAACCTTCTTGTCTTTGTATTGAATAAAATTTTCTGCTACAGAAATTTTTTTCAGGGAATCAGCTGTTTTCATTCTGTGTAATACCCTGGAAGGTTTTATGTGGAAATTCCTGATAAAGTCATCCTTCAGCAGATCCGAATCTCCATTGAAAAAATAATTTCTGCCATCAACAAAATCTATTGCTTGTTTTTGAGGAACATTATAAACAATCATTTTTTGGTCTCTCTCTGTTTTTTCAAATGAGATCGTCCGGAGTAGAAAGAAACTCAATACGGCCGCCAGGCCAACCCGAAGTCCCGGTTTGATTTTTTCTAAAAGCCAAAACCCAAGTCCGGCAACTGCAATAACCAGCAACACTGCCTGGGCCATGTTTATCTGTAGTCCATCCCAAAGAGAGAAAGGCAGTTTTTCAATTCTTTCTATATAACTATTCATTACCAGGATAAGCCAACTTAAAAGTTTACCGGTCAATGTTGCTAAATGAGGGATAAATGAAATTGCACAAAGAAATATTTCCCCCAAAAGAATAATACTTGAAAGCGGTACAGCAATAAAATTTGTCAGTAAAAAATAATTCGGAAACTGGTGGAAGTGATAAATGCTTACTGGTAAAGTAAGAATCTGTGCAGCAATAGCAACTGCATTAAGTTTCCAGAAAAAATCAAGGATTTTATTTTTAAAATAAAACCAGTTGTAAACAGGTTTCATGAATATGACGATACTTAGAACTGCTGCATAAGAAAGCTGGAAACCCACATCCCAAAGCCAATAAGGATTAAAACAAAGTAAAAGAAATGCAGAAAGTGCAAGAGAATTAAAAATAGAAGTTTTTCTTACCAGGGAATTGCCAAGCACAATACAGGTAAACATGACGGCGGAACGTACAATAGAAGGCTGTGCCCCGGCCAGCAAACTGAATAACCAAAGCCCTGAAATGATCAGGATGGGGTTCAGCCATTTTAAATTTTTATTTTTTTGCAGGGGTTTAAATAAAAGCAGGAGCAACCAGTAGATCAATCCAAGGTGTAAACCGGAGATGGCGATGATATGCACCACACCTGTGTTTGTATAAGATTGCACCAATGTCTTATCAAGATTGTCTTTGTAGCCAATCAGCAATGCTTCTGCCAGTCCAAGTTCTTTTTCTCCTTTGATATTTTTACGGAGTATGTTCAGCACTTTTACACGCAGGGAGAAAATAAATTGTTTAAGCCTGTCTTTGTTTTCAGAAGGCATTATTTCATAATCATTTTCACTTAAATAAAGCTGGTGTGTGATTCCCTGGAAAAGACAATATTTTTTATAATCAAATCCTCCGGGGTTACCCGAGTTCTTTATTTCCTGAAGATTTTTTTGAATAAAAATTTGTGAGCCATAGTGCAACGATCTGGTAAGACTGTCTTTTTTAAAATAAACAATAATAGTGCCCTTGGTTTTTATGGAACTATCTTTTTTCAATAAAAAATCTACGGATGCATTGGCTTTATAGGATTTGGCTTTTTCTACAGGTTGTTCCTGTATGGTTAGGAGCAATGAATTTCCGGGTGAATATTTTTTCCCAAACCAATGCTGGTCGTTCCGGATATCATGCTGCCAGGCGAACAGGGCTCCAAGAGCGACAAATAACAGGGAAATAAAAATTCCGTTTACAATAGCCAGTTTAAACTTTTGAAAAAAGGGGATAAAGAAAAATGAAGAGATGAGAATTAATGCAAGCAAAATAATCAAAAGTAAAATTGTCGTTTTTACCTGTAGCTGCCATTGTAACAATATGCCTAGCATGAAAGGAAAAAGCATCCGGATAGCAGGAGCTTTTTTCCAGATATGAATGACCGGCATTGCCATATAGAAAAGTTAACAAAACCAGTTACGGTTTTCAATACCATTAAGTGGGTATTATTTCAGCAATTTATTAAGACAGGCCACTTGCCCAAGATGATAAATATTATGTTGTATAAGGCCATTAAGCATAAAGCGGAAATTAAACTCCCTGCCCGGAGCCTTTTCCTTTAAAAAAAGATCTTCTTTTGTTTCCAGGATGGCAATGATCTTTTCATGTATTGATTTTAATTCTTCCAACCCGTTTTTCCAGGTATGAACTTCGGGGTCTATTTCCCGCCAATCTTTTTTTTCGATTTCCTTTAACTCATCTTCTGGTGCATTTTCCAGTTGCTTTAAACAGAATTCACACCAGGTGATCATATGGTACAAAAGTTCGGCAAGGGAGTGTAGCGAATCTCCCGGATGAATATAAATTTTTGATTCGTCCACTTCTTCCAGGATAGGAAGAACGGCCCGCCCATACCAGGGTTGACCACTGAGAGTGTATTGAAGATTTCTGATGATGGATTGGGTTTCTTTATTCATATTATGAAGTTAATCAGAAAGGGAAATAATCAGATCCCGCTTATCAAAATCTTAACCAGTCTAAAGCATGGTTTTAATTATATTCGTTACTGGTCAATCATTAGTATGGCAAATCAAAAAATATAAAAAAGTCAGATGAAATATTTAATAATAATCCTTGGTTTGGTTTTTTCAATACAGTTAAATGCACAGAATAACCCGGCTTCAGAATTCCTTGTAAAACCCTACTTGCAGATCGGCAACAATCCCGGTCCGAAATCTTTACAATTACTCTGGCATACAAATGATGAAGGAGCCCAATGGTTAGTGGAGTACAAAACAGGGTCGGTAACTGGTTGGACAAAATCCGGAAACCAAACCAGTTCAAAAATTGCGGTAGCAAATACAGAACCATTTCTTGTTTATAATGCGTCAATTAATTCTTTACTACCCGGCGGTTCATTTACATACAGGGTTTCAAAAAACGGGAAACAGGTTTTTATTGCCGAAGGCAAAGCTTTAAAAGAGCATAACCAATCCTATCGTTTTGTAGTTTCCGGTGATATGGGAGCCGGTACCAAACAGGCCGGACAAATAGCCAATGGAATTTATCAATCAAAACCCGACCTGGTTGCTATTGCAGGAGACATTGTTTATAACCAGGGCATGATATCGGAATACAAAACAAAATATTGGCCGCTTTATAATAATGACCAGGCAGATTCAAATGGGGTTCCTTTAATGCGATCTGTTCCTTTTATAGCAGCTGTAGGTAATCATGATGCAGATACAAGAGACCTGAACAGATTTCCCGGTGCCCTTGCATATTATCATTTCTGGGATCAGCCATTGAATGGCCCGGCAGGTAAGGAGGGTGGCCCTTTTGTTCCTGTATTAATTGGCAGTGATGAAAATAAAAAAGCATTTTACGATGGGGCCGGAGACAAGTATCCCCGCATGACAAATTATTCTTTTGATTATGGCAATGCGCATTGGACCGTTATTGATTCAGATACTTATGTTGACTGGACAGATTCACTCCTCAGGGATTGGGTTACTAAAGATTTGGAAAAAGCGAAAAATGCAACCTGGCGTTTTGTTTTGTATCATCATCCGGGTTTTAATTCTTCCAGGGCGCATTATGAACAACAGCAAATGCGGTTGATTGCTCCTATCCTGGAGAACGGAAATGTGGATCTTGTTTTCAGCGGCCACGTACATAATTACCAGCGTTCTTTTCCTTTGACTTTTATCCCCGATAGAACAGGTACCCTGTTAGTGAGAGGATCTAACAACAATATTCCTCACGGAAGAGTAGTGAACGGGAAATGGACTTTGGATAAAACTTTTGATGGAATAAGAAATACCAAACCCAAAGGTGTAATTTATATCGTTACCGGCGCCGGTGGCCAGGGATTATACAATCCTGATCAAACCAAGGATCCCGATAGCTGGCAAAAATTTACCGATAAGTTTGAATCAACTGTGCACTCATTTACTGTTGTGGATGTAAAAGGAAAAACATTGACATTGCGACAGGTGGATGTGAATGGGAAAGAAGTGGATATGATGAAGATTACGAAGTGAGAGGTTTGTGATTTGCATAAGCACCTTTTGAGAGATGCAGGACAGATGTGAGCGGCATTTTTTAATTGTCTTTTGTCATTTCCCAACTACCAGTAAAAATTTCAACATTTGAACCTTCTCCGGCAAGTTCTTCATTTGCCCATAATTCCCATTGTCCGCTAAATTTTTTTAATCTTGAATCATAATATCCTGAATAGCTTAATCGGGGTCTGGGATTTGAAAAATCTTCCATCTTATTTCCTCCATCATCAATCAGGAAATGCTTTGGATATTCTTTTGTAAAACTTATATAATCATTTTCGAGATACCCACTAATAATTGCTGTATCTAAATTAGCAGCAAAACCTTCAACATCAACACTAGTCCCCTTGAATTGGCCGCTGGAGAATTCATCTAAAAAAAGTCTGAACAAAACTTTCTCTCCATGCATCTCTTCTCCATATTCTGGTCCATAAACAAAGTGTCCAACCCATTGTCCAGATAAATTAATTGAATTTGTCATGGGGCAATTTTAGCCTAAATTTTTTTATTGAATTTAAATATACAACACAGAATACATTCCTTTATAAGCTCAATAGAACTACTGAAAGCACAAGAGTGCGACGCAACAGAAGTTGATAGTAGTACTAATGATGGGTAACAAAAAACTATTTACTCAGATACATACTCCTGTCCTTATACAGTTGCCTGAAATAAGGATCACGCAGGTCTTTAATAAAACGTATCGCTTCGCCGGTGCTTTTCATTTCAGGTCCCAGTTCTTTATTTACACCGGGAAATTTATTGAAACTGAATACCGGTTCTTTGATGGCAAACCCGGTTAATTTTTTCTCGAAAGTGAAATCTTTCAGTTTGTTGACACCCATCATGATCTTAGTAGCAATATTGAGATAAGGGATCTGGTAGGCTTTGGCAATGAAAGGAGTGGTACGTGATGCCCTTGGGTTGGCTTCTATTACATATACTTTTCCATCTTTAATGGCAAACTGAATATTGATAAGGCCGAGTATATTTAATTCCCTGGCAATTTTTTCTGCATATTCTTCCATGGTATGCACGATCAATGGGGTAAGATTAAAAGCAGGTAACACTGCATTACTGTCGCCACTGTGGATGCCGGCAGGCTCAATATGTTCCATCACACCCATCACATGAAAATCTTCACCATCAAAAATGGCATCTATCTCTGCTTCCTGGCAGCGATCAAGAAAATGATCGATCAGGATTTTATTGCCGGGTAAATGCTTTAATAAACTCACCACTGCTTTTTCCACATCCTCGTCATTGATCACAATCCGCATTCTTTGTCCGCCCAAAACATAAGAAGGGCGAACCAATACCGGGTAACCAACTTTGTTTGCCACAGCAACTGCTTCATCCACATCTTCCGCAGTTCCGTAATCAGGGTAAGGAATTTCCAAATCTTTTAACCGGTCACTGAACCGGCCACGGTCTTCAGCAATATCCATACTGTCATAAGACGTACCAATGATCTTAATTCCTTTTTTGTGTAAACGTTCAGCCAGCTTCAAGGCAGTTTGACCACCTAATTGTACAATTACACCATATGGTTTTTCGTGTTCAATAATTTCCCACAAATGTTCCCAAAAGACGGGTTCAAAGTATAACTTATCAGCCATGTCAAAATCTGTGCTCACCGTTTCAGGATTGCAATTGATCATGATGGATTCAAATCCGCATTCTTTAATGGCGAGCAAACCATGAACACAACAATAGTCAAATTCAATTCCCTGCCCGATGCGGTTAGGTCCTGACCCCAATACAATTATTTTCTTTTTATCAGAAACCTTAGAATCATTTGCCCCACCTTCTTCAAAGGTTGAATAGAAATAAGGAGTTTTTGCTTCAAATTCAGCGCTGCAGGTATCAACCATTTTAAAAACCCTGGTAATTCCGGCAGCTTTTCTTTTTTCATACACGGCATCTTCATCGGCATCATTCATGATCCGGCTGATCTGCTCATCGCTGAATCCATTTCCTTTGGCTTCTTTTAATAATTCAAGAGGAAGACTATCCAGTTTATACTTTGAAATCTTTTTTTCCAGTTCACAAATTTTCTGGATCTCATAAAGGAACCAGCGATCAATACCATTGGTAGCTTTTGAAATGGTGTTCACACTTACCCCCATCATCAAAGCATCTTTAATTCTGAATATCCGATCCCATTTAGGCGTTTTGATATGTTCCAGTATTTCTTCTGCATGCAACATGCTTTTTCCGTAATAACCTAATCCAACAGCATTGTTTTCGAGGCTCTGACAGGCTTTTTGAATTGCCTCATTAAAACTTCTGCCAATTCCCATCACCTCACCCACACTTTTCATCTGCAAACCAAGAGTATCGTTTGCTCCTTTGAATTTGTCAAAATTCCAACGGGGAATTTTAACGATCACATAATCCAGTGCAGGTTCAAAAAATGCTGATGTAGTTTGTGTGATCTGGTTATTTAGTTCATCCAAATTATATCCCAGCGCTAGTTTTGCTGCAACTTTTGCAATTGGATAACCAGTTGCTTTACTGGCAAGAGCGGATGAACGACTCACCCTCGGGTTGATCTCGATAGCGATTAATTCTTCTGTATCCGGGTTCAATGCAAACTGAATATTGCATCCTCCGGCAAAATTTCCAAGATCTCTCATTATTCTTAAAGCTGAATTCCGCATAAGTTGCATAGCGGTATCGCTAAGCGTCATGGCCGGAGCAACTGTAATAGAATCTCCGGTATGTACACCCATCGGATCAAAATTTTCTACTGAACAGATGATACAAACATTATCATTTGCATCCCTTAATAATTCCAGCTCAAATTCCTTCCATCCCAATACAGCCTTTTCTACCAGCACTTCATGAATTGGAGATGCCTGAAGACCACGATTTAATGCTTCATCCAACTCCTCTTTCTCATAAACTATTCCACCTCCAGTTCCACCCAGTGTAAAAGAAGGACGGATTACAAGGGGAAATCCGATTTCCTGTGCAAATTCTTTACCTTCTAAAAAGGAGTTGGCTGTTTTTGCCTGAGCAACCTGTATCCCAAGTTGGATCATCCATAGCCTGAACTTCTCCCGGTCTTCTGCTTTATCAATAGCTTTAATATCAACTCCAATCAATCTTATATTATACTGTTTCCATATACCTAGGTCTTCAGCTTCTTTTGCCAGGTTCAATGCTGTTTGCCCACCCATAGTTGGCAATACGGCATCAATCTCGTTTTCCTGTAAAATTTGTTCGATACTTTCAACAGTAAGTGGTAATAAATAAACCCGGTCTGCCATCATCGGGTCAGTCATAATAGTAGCAGGATTGCTGTTGATTAAAATAACTTTTACACCCTCTTCTCTTAAACTTCGGGCTGCCTGGGAGCCGGAATAGTCAAATTCACAAGCCTGGCCGATAATAATAGGACCCGAACCAATGATAAGAACTGATTTAATGGAGTTGTCTTTTGGCATTTTTTTGTTTGAGTTTGAAATTTAAAAACAAATTGCGCAAAAGTAGGGGAAACGAATTGCTTTGAAGGCAATGTTCAGAAAAAATTATTAAGAGAAAATACAGGATTAATTTTTATGAAAAGAAGCTATTTCAAAATCGTCAAGCTTTACTTCGCTGGGGTCTTTTTGGGATTTCGTTTTGTCAAAATCATATTTGTTCTTCATTTTACTTATCCACAGGTTGCGGCTTTCCTGCCCTTTAATTATTCCAATAAAAAATCCGGTAACCAGGACTCCGGTTAAAACCATTTTAGTAATCAATTTTTTCATACGAACCAGGTTTAGGGTAAAATGAGAAAATACAGCAATTGAGTTTTTATAGGCAGGCCGAAAACTGTTAATTTTTTTCAGATCTGATCTATACTTTTAAGACAGGTGCTTTTTAAAAAATGTTGCATGTTTTTAAAAAAATAATTTCGGAAAGCAGAATTACGAGGATTGATTTTGTATGGGATCAGGCAACTCTTATTACCGCGTGAATTGTTAATTCGTTTAAAAGAAAGGGTTGATTAAGTAGATTTGTACGACATCGAAACAATAATTCCTATGAAGAATCCAGTCTTGTTAATTATTGCTTTTTTATTCATCTTCTCATCCACATCAGCCCAACTGAATAATGGTTCAAAATACCCCCGTAACTACTTCCGAAATCCTCTGGGTATTCCCATAGCACTTACAGCCAATTTCGGTGAATTAAGAACCAATCACTGGCATATGGGCTTTGATATGCGAACCAACCAAAGAGAAAATCAACCTGTATTTGCAGCAGCAGATGGCTATGTGTCACGCATCGGAATAAGGCCTTTAAGTTTTGGAAGGTTTATGACCATTATACATCCAAATGGATATTCAACTTTATATGCTCATTTAAATGAATTCTATCCTGAGTTGGAAAACTATGTAAAAAAGAAACAACAGGAAAAAGAGTCATGGGCCATTGAACTTGATTTTTCTGAAAAAATGTTCATAGTAAAAAAAGGAGACCAAATAGCCAAAAGCGGTAATACCGGGGGCTCTCAGGGGCCACATTTACATTTCGAAATTATGAATACAGCAACGGGTCGTTCGCTGAATAATTCATTATTTGGATTTGAAATAAAAGACAATATCCGTCCGACAATAAAGCGACTTGCGATATATGACAGGAGTACAAGTACCTATTTCCAAACTCCTCAATTATTTACTTCTTATAAAAGTGATAGTGCTTATTATTTAAAACCCGGGAAAATAGAAACCGGAAACAGAAAGCTGAGCTTCGCCATTGAAGCAATAGACCAGTTAAACGGATCTGCAGGGGCTAATGGAATCTATGGAGCTGTTTTATATTTCGATAACAAACCTCAAATTCAATATTTGATTGATAATATAGATTACCGGGAATCAGATTATATCAATGCACATATAGACTGGAAACATAAATTTAATGGAGGTCCTTACTTGCAGCACTTGTCCAGGCTTCCGGGATACCAGGGTAAGGTTTATACTGATATTGGCAGTGATGGGATTATTGAATTAATAGATACTGCTGTTCATAAAATAAAAATTGAAGTATTTGATACGGATAACAACCGATCGGAGCTTTATTTTGAAATACAATTTAAAGACAGCCTGGCTTTACTACAGAAGAAAAAATTTATAGACAAAAAAATGATTCCGGGAAAAATAAATACGATCAGGGAAAAGGAATTTGAAGTGTCGATGCCGGAAAATAGTTTTTATGATACTTTGCCTGTGGTTTACTTCAAGCATAATATATTTTCAGCCGGTGCTGTTTCAGCACAACACAGGTTTAACGATCCCCAATACCCGGTTCATACAGCATTTACAGTTAGTATCAAACCCACTTCAATAATTCTAGACTCATTGAAATCGAAAGTGCTGATGCAAAGAGAATGGTTGGGGAAAAAGACTATAAAAAGAACACAATGGCAAAATGGATGGGCCACAGCATCATTCGGCGACTTTGGAAATTTTCAATTGTTTTTGGATGAAACAGATCCGGAGTTGAAACCACCAGTAGCTGAAAAAGACACAATGGATTTCAGTGCACTCACAAGAATAAAACTTACACCCACTGACAATTTCGGGATAAGATCTTTCAGGGCAGAATTAGACGGCAAATGGCTGAAATTTTCCAATGACAAGGCAAGAGATTATCTCTATGTTTTTGATGAACAATGTCCATATGGTGTTCATCAACTTAAGATCAGGGTTGAAGACCTGGTTGGTAATTTCACCGAAAAAATATGGTGGTTCAAAAGAAATCCATATAAACCGCCTGTAAAGAAAAGAATAAAAACTTCTAAACCCCTCCAGAAAAAGTCATAGCAATAAAAATAATCCTGAGGATGTATATTTAAAAAAAGTTTACCCCTATAAAAGTTTGAAGCATGGTTACACTAAAGGAAGGCGATAAAGCACCTGTTTTTTCCGGTAAGGACCAAAACGGAAAGAAAGTTTCACTTACTGATTACAAAGGGAAGAAGCTGGTTTTATATTTTTATTCAGAAGCCGGTACACCAACCTGTACAATTGAATCCTGTAACTTAAGAGACAATTATAGTTTATTAAAGAAAAAAGGATTTGAAGTACTCGGTGTAAGCCCCGATGAAGAAAAAGTTCAAAAGAAATTTGAACAAAAATATAAACTGCCATTCCCGTTAATAGCAGATACAGCGCATGACATACTTGAAAAATTTGGGGTATGGGATATGAAAAAACTTTTCGGCAGAGAGTACATGGGTGTACTCCGTACTACATTTGTAATTGACGGGAATGGCGTCATCCTGAAAATATTTACAAAGCCAAAGAACAAAGCACATGCAGAAGAGATACTTGCTGCTTTAAAATAATTCAACCAGCCTCTGCGGAAGTTATTTTCCATTACTTGTCTTACTTTAGTGCAGGGAAAAGCAACCTATCTGTTTAAGTTTTCGATTTTACTTACACAAAACATTTTGTATGAAATTACACCTGCTTTTAATTTTTTGTTTCATTACTGTCAATGGTTTTTCTCAAAACGACCCGGTAATAATTATTCCGGAAAAAGAAACAGAAAAATCAGTTACCAAGGTTTTCTATACTCAGAAAGTGATCAATACAAAGAGTGTGGAAGTTTTAAAAAAGGGTATCATGGAGTTTAATGTGGCGCATAACTTTGGAGATGTAGCAGGAGATGCCGGAGGAATTAAGAATTTTTTTGGCCTGGATAATGCCAGCGATATCCGGATTGGATTTCAAACAGGATTGACTGACAAATTAAACTTAATAACTGCCAGGGCCAAGGGGGCATTGTTTGTAAGAAACTTATGGGAACTGGGTTTCAAATATCAATTTCTGGAACAATTGGATAATGATCCTAAAAACCCCATAGCATTAACCCTGTTTGTAAATAATGTATTTGCTTCACAGAAAAGATCCCCCTTGCCCAACCAGGAAAATTCATTTGAAAGCTTCAGTGACCGGATGAGCCAGGTAGCCCAACTGATCATTGCAAAAAAAATTGGTAAGGTTAGTTTGCAATTGAATCCGCTTTATCTGCATACAAATTATGTAGTAACAAATGATGACAAAAATTTATTCGCTTTGGGTGGCGCTGCCCGGATCCCTTTGAGTAAAAAGATAGTAATACTCGCTGACTATTTTCACCCCTTTCGTTCATCGGATAGTAAAGCATACTTTAAATCCCAGGGTATAGATTTTTCAGATCCGTTGGGCGTCGGTGTGGAGATTTTAACTGAAGGACATGTATTTCATTTGAATTTTACCAATGCCACTGAGATTTTAGAAAATCGTTTTATAAGACGTACAACTACATCATGGGGCGATGGGGAGTTTCGCTGGGCCTTTACTATTTCAAGAAATTTTATATTGAAAAAAGCCAGGAATAAAAATTGAGTAAAATAATTTCCAGTTTGCCTTGATTTTTTAAAAAGATTAAGTCAACAATTCCACTTCTCCAAAAATGAATCTTTCTTCAACAGCATGCTGAGTGATCAGCTCTCCTGTTTTGTCAACCCCTTTAATCCTTGCTTCAAAAACACGGCTTCCTTTTTTTAGTTTAACAATTTCATCTTTTTTATATAGCAGGGATTGATATTTTAGAAAAAGGGATTCAAAATCCTCTTCTGTAAATTTTTTAAAATTTTTTAAAAAACCAGCACTTATTTCTTTTGCCAGGTCAACCGGTATAAAATTTTTTCCGGTAATTTGTTTCAATGAAACAGGGTTGGGTAAATCTGGTGAAAATGTCGTTTGATTGATATTAATACCAATACCAATAATTGCCCACTGCCAACTCCCGGCTCCCGATTCTTTACTTTGAACGGAATTCTCAATCAGCATTCCTCCTGCCTTCCTGTCACGCCAATAAATATCATTTGGCCATTTTAGTTTTGTTTCATCCCCGGCAAATCTGGAAAAGAATTCATGAACTGAAACAGCAGCGGACACACTTAGTTTAAACTGTTCCGCTAAGATTATGGGAAAAGGATTAATTATTATACTCAATGCAATATTTGCACCTTTTTCAGAGCTCCACTTATTTCCTCTTTGGCCTCTACCTGAAGTTTGATCATAAGCAAAAACAGACATACCATGCTGTGCCATACCAGCATGTATAAGTTCCATGGCATACTTGTTGGTGCTATCAACTGATTGCAGCTCAATAAATGCTGGTTCTTTGGGATTGACGGCAGACGGTAATTGCAATTAATTAGTATTTTTGGCAAATTAAAACAGTTTATCGTTTCAGGTTCAAAGTTTTGATAAACAATTCATGAATTCATTGCCTTTTGTTCAAAAAAAGAAATTTTAATAGTAAATAATAATTATTGGAAAAACTGATATTAAAAAATACCCCAAAAAAGAAAAGTGTATCAAGGTTAACGAAGCGGTCGAAAATTATTAAAACCATCATTAACGCCATCAGGGACAAGAAGGGAGAAAAAATAATTTCACTGGACTTAAGAAAAGTAAATGATGCTGTTGCTGACTTTTTTATTGTCTGTGAAGCCAGCAATCAGCCACAGGTAAGAGCCATTGCTGATTTTGTGCAGGAGGAAATGAAAAAAAAATGCACGGAATATCCATACCGCCGCGAAGGATATCAAAAATTAAGTTGGGTTCTTATAGATTATATAAATGTTGTCGTACATGTGATGCTGTCCGATACAAGGAAATTCTATAAGCTTGAAGAAATGTGGAATGATGCAGATATTGAAGAGCACGGGATTAACAAGTAAGTTTGTTAAAATATAAATAGTGTAAACGATTTTTCGATTAAACAGTTTTAATTAGCAGGAAGAAGAAAAGAATAAACATGTCACAAGAACAACAAAATAAAGAAGAGAAAAAATTCCCCCGGTTTCCGTCGAATAACAACCGGGATGAGAATAATAAAGGCAAGGGGCCCAAGTTCAGTATTTATTGGGTGTATGCTATCATATTCGCAGTTTTAATAGGATTTGGTCTCTATGGTCCGTTTACTCCCAGTATGGCAAAATCTAATTTTCTTGAGTTTAAGGAAATGGTTGCTGCCGGCGATGTTGCCCGCTATGAGATAGTGGACAATAAGAAAACCGTAAAAGTTTATCTGAAAGAACAGGGGTTAGCTAAACATCAGGCCAGTTTAAGTAAAAGTATTGGTGGGAAAGTGAGTAAAGAAGGCCCGCATTTTTATTTTAAATACTCCGGCGATTTTGAAAAACAGATGTCTGAGTTTTATACGCTGAATACATCACCAGTTAAAGACCAGGTAAAATATGATGTGATTGTAGAGAAGGATTGGTTTTCCGGGGCACTTAATTTCTTGTTGCCGGTATTGCTTTTCATTGCAATCTGGATAATGCTGATGCGTAAAATGAGTGGCGGTGCAGGAGGTGGCGGTGGCCCGGGTGGTATTTTCAGTATTGGTAAATCCAAAGCCACTTTATTTGATAAAGGCACCAGGGTAAATATCACATTTGCTGATGTAGCCGGCCTGGATGAAGCGAAAGTAGAAGTAATGGAGATCGTAGATTTTTTAAAGAATCCTAAAAAATATACTAATCTCGGTGGCAAGATCCCAAAAGGTGCTTTATTGGTTGGAACTCCAGGAACCGGTAAAACACTTCTTGCAAAAGCAGTAGCAGGTGAAGCACAGGTTCCTTTCTTTAGTCTTAGCGGAAGTGATTTTGTGGAAATGTTTGTTGGCGTTGGAGCCAGCCGTGTTCGTGACCTATTCAAACAAGCCAGGGAAAAAGCTCCTTGTATAATTTTTATTGATGAGATAGATGCCATTGGCCGTGCCAGAGGGAAGAATGCCATGATGAGTAATGATGAAAGAGAGAGTACATTGAATCAATTACTGGTGGAAATGGATGGTTTTGGTACAGACGTTGGCATTATTGTATTGGCAGCAACCAACCGCCCGGATGTGTTGGACAATGCATTATTACGACCCGGTCGTTTCGATCGCCAGATCACTATTGATAAACCAGATTTAGTAGGTCGCGAAGCGATCTTTAAAGTGCACTTAAAACCAATTAAGCTTTCAGAAAAAGTAGATATACATAAACTGGCAGAACAAACACCTGGATTTGCAGGCGCTGATATTGCAAATGTTTGCAATGAAGCAGCTTTGATCGCAGCACGTAAAGGAAAAACTTCTGTAGAAATGGACGATTTCCAGGATGCGGTGGATCGTGTGATCGGTGGATTGGAAAAGAAAAGTAAGATCATTTTACCTGAAGAGAAGAAAGTGATCGCCTATCATGAAGCCGGACATGCCATTTGCGGATGGTACCTTGAACATGCTTATCCATTGCTAAAAGTTACCATCGTGCCAAGGGGTACTGCAGCGCTGGGATATGCCCAATACACTCCGAAAGAACAATTCTTATACAATACAGATCAGTTAATGGATCAGATATGTATGACGCTTGGCGGACGTGCCAGTGAAGAGATTTTCTTTAAAAAGATTTCTACCGGAGCTCAAAATGATCTGCAACAGATAACACGAATTGCCTATTCTATGGTGACAGTTTATGGAATGAATGATAAAGTGGGTAATGTGAGTTTTTATGATCCGCAACAGGAAAACGCATTCACCAAACCTTATTCAGAAAAAACTTCGCAGCTGATAGATGAAGAAGTTCGTAATTTAATTGACGAGGCATATGTAATTACCAAGAAGTTGTTAATTGAGAAGAGAGCTCAGGTAGAATTGCTGGCAGAAGCATTACTGGAGAAAGAAGTTCTTTTCCAAAGCGATGTGGAAGCATTGATAGGAAAAAGACCATATGAAGAAAAAAAGGTATTGGATGTTGTGATTGAGGAAACTGTTGCTGAGGAAATAAATCCTGCAGTTAAGCCGGCTGAAAAGCCATCGACGGAAACATCTTCGGATACCGGTTCAGGCATATTGCCTTTACCTGCCTAACTAATAAAACAGGAATGAAAGTATCTCCTTCAAAAGAAAATATTTTAAAGAAGATCAGAAAGGCGTTGACACAGTCAACGCCTCTTCCTTTTCCACAAAGCGAAGGAAACAATTCTGTTTATAAACCGCCAACACAGGAGCTGGATGTAGAGTTCGCAGAACAATTCATTGCATTGCAGGGCAGGTTTATTTTCTGTGTCAACAGGCAGGAACTGGCATTTCAATTTAATAGTCTGATAAAAAAACAAAGCTGGGAAAAAGTTTTTTGTTCCGAGGCAAAAATTCTGGAACTGGTAGGATCACAGTCGCCTGATCGGTTTACATCAGACGACCTGGCGGATTGCGATGTGAGTGTGACCAGCTGTGAATTCCTGGTTGCAAGAACAGGATCTATTGTAATGAGTGCAGCCCAACCGATGGGAAGATCTGCCAGTGTGTATGCACCGGTACATATTTGTATCGCATTTTCTTACCAATTGGTCTATGATGTAAAAGATGCGTTATCACTTACAAAAGAAAAATATAAGGACAAACTTCCTTCGTTGATCACATTTGCCACTGGGCCCAGCCGTACAGCGGATATTGAAAAAACGCTGGTAGTAGGTGTGCATGGCCCCAAAGAAGTGTACTGCTTTTTAGTTGACGCATAATTAAGCATCCCTTCGTATTTTTAAAGCATGAATAGATCAGAAGTATACCAGCTTTTTGTATATGGATCACTACGCAGTGGGTTTAAAAGTCCTGCTTATGAATATATCAGCAGGTATTTTACTTTATTAGGACCTGCTAAAGTTAAAGCTGAGTTGTTTGATATGGGAACCTATGCAGCTGCCATACCAACTCATGAAAATAAATTTGTAGTGGGTGAATTATACAAGATCCGGCATGAGAATGAATTTTCATGGGCCATGGGTCAGCTGGATGATTATGAAGGTGTATCTGTAGATTTTGATGAGGTACAACTTTATCGTAAAGAAATGGTGGAAGTATTTATAAATGACCAGATCACCCATGCATGGATCTATTGGTTCAATGGTGATGTAAGCGGAAAACCAGTAATTGCTTCCGGAGATATGCTGGAATATTTGAAGCATAAAAGTTAAATTCAATTTGTGACATTGTCTCCCGATAAAAAAATATACTTTCTTTCCGATTTCCATCTCGGCGCACCGGATGCAGTTTCCAGCCTGGAAAGAGAAAAAATCATTGTCAGATTTCTTGATGAAATAAAAAATGATGCTGGAGAAATATTCCTGGTTGGAGATATGTTTGACTTCTGGTATGAGTATCGAAAAGTAGTGCCAAAAGGATTTGTCAGGTTGCTTGGAAAATTGGCTGAGCTATCTGATGCAGGAATAGCAATGCATTTCTTCGTAGGCAATCATGACATGTGGATGAAAGATTATTTTCAGAAAGAACTGAACATACCGGTTTATTTTGAACCCAAAGAATTTGAACGAAACGGTAAAAAATTTCTGATCGGACATGGCGATGGACTGGGTCCGGGAGATCTTGGATATAAAAGGTTAAAAAAAATATTCCGTAATCCTTTATGCCAATGGCTATTCGGAATATTGCCCCCGGTTGTTGGAATGGGGCTGGCCAATTACCTGAGCCGCCGCAGCAGGGCACAAACCGGAGTAGCAGAAGAAATTTTTCTTGGCGAAGAAAAAGAGTGGCTGCTCATATATTGCAAAGAAATGCTTCAGAAAAAAAGGATTGATTTTTTTGTGTTTGGACATAGACACCTGGCTATTGATTTTCGTCTTTCTCCCGTCTCCACTCAGGGGAGAGGGGAAGTAGGTGAGGCCAGCTGGTACATTAACCTGGGCGATTGGATACATTATTACACTTATGCTGTATTTGATGAGTCGGGTTTACAATTGAAGTCATACCTGGGGAAAGAGAAGAAAATTATAAGAAATTAATTGAAAAAAACAATTACGATATTTATTGGCTGTATGATCTGTGTGCTTTCGGGCTTTACACAGGTTGATTCCTCTTTGATTCTGGTAAAAAAAATTAAAGGAACATTTGCCAGCTTTGCAGTGGACCAGTTTGACAATATTTATATTTTAACCGCTTCAAATCAGCTGAAAAAACTGGATATGAAGGGCGATTCGGTGGCCGTGTTTAATAATGTAAGAAATTTTGGAAAAGTATCTTTCATTGATGTCTCAAATCCACTCAGGGTTTTACTTTACTATAAAGATTTTTCAACAATAGTTATTCTGGACAGGCTGTTGAATGTTCGCAGTACGATTGATTTAAGGCAGCAGAATATTTTCCAGGTGCAGGCGGTGGGCCTTTCTTACGACAACAAAATATGGCTGTATGATGAATTTGAACATAAACTGAAAAAAATTGACGAAGACGGAAAGTTACTTTTCGAAACTTCAGATTTCCGGCAATTATTTAATGAAGCATTTTCATTTACCGGCATTTTTGATCACGAAGGATTTCTTTATTTATATGATATAAAAAGAGGGGCTTTCATTTTTGATTATTATGGCGCTTTAAAAAAAAGAGTTCCGCTTGCCGGGTTAACTGATTTTAAAGCCTCCGGAAAATTTCTCTATGGCTTCAGAAATGATTCGCTGGTTCGCTATCAAACCGATATTTTAATGTCAAAGGAAGCTGTATTGCCTGATGAAATACGGCTGGCAAGATCAGTTACCTTCACTACGGGAAAACTGTATGCATTAAAAAATGACGGGTTGGAAATTTATGAACAGAAATAATCAGAGACTTGCCTTCAGCTCATTCAAAAAATATAACATCAGCAGAAGATATTGATTTGTTTTAATACTAGCGGAAGTAGCAATACGTTAAAGATTCCTATTTCTTATCTTTAATATTAAGATGAAAATCCCTGCCACCGAACGCCACCTGCTTTCCAAATCCACTTTTATGATGGGAAGGCAATGCCCTAAAAAATTGTGGCTGTACAAAAAGAAACCTGATTTAATTCCAGATCAATCTGCCGGCCAGGAAATGGTATTTGAAAAGGGAACTGATGTGGGCAAACTGGCAAGAAAAATATTTCCCGGCGGTAAAGATGCAAGCCCAACAGATCCCTTCCATTATCCTGAATCTGTTCAACAAACTTATGACTGGATAGAAAATGGCGAACTCATAATTTATGAAGCAGCATTTCAATACGACCGGGTGATGGCGGCTCTCGATATATTGGTAAAGAAGAAAGGCAAATGGTTTGCTTATGAGGTAAAAAGCAGTACCGAAGTAAAAGAACAGCACCTGGCAGATATTGCTTTGCAATATTATGTAATGACAAAAGCTGGGCTTTCTATCGAAGATATTTTTCTCATTCATATTAATACAGAATACACCAGAAAGGGGGAGTTGGATTTAAAGAAACTCTTCAATATTGTTTCTGTAAAAAAGGAAATACTGAAACTGCAGAAAGGAATCCCGGAGCAAATAGAAAAGTATAAGAAAGTTTTGCAATTGACTAAAGAGCCCGTTAAAGACATTGGCCCGCATTGTAGCGATCCTTATGAATGTGAATTTCAGGATTACTGCTGGAAACATATACCCGATGTATCGGTTTTTGATATTACAAGACTCAGAGGAGATAAAAAATTTGAATTATACTACAAAGGTGTAGTTGAATTACAACATTTGCCAGATGGTTATTCATTGACGGCAGCACAACAACTCCAGGTAAAAGCATATTCCGAAAACTATACTCATATAGAAGCTAAGAATATAAAGGAATGGCTGAAGCAATTAAAGTATCCACTTTACTTCATGGACTTTGAAACATTCATGCCGGCTGTACCGCTTTATGATAATAGCAGCCCCTACCAGCATATCACTTTCCAGTTTTCCCTGCATGTGCAAGAGAACCCTGGCTATGAATTAAAACATTTTGAATTTTTAGGTGTGCCGGAAAAAGACCCCCGCCCTGATTTTATAAAACAATTAATTAATGCAACAAAGGGAAAAGGAACAATACTGGTTTATAATAAAGCATTTGAAATAACCCGGCTTAAAGAATTGCAACAGGATTTTCCAGAATACTTTTCCGGTATAAATAAAATACTTGACCGTATTGTGGATTTGATGGAGCCATTCCAAAAGAAATGGTACTATACCCCTTTTATGAATGGCTCTTATTCTATTAAAAAAGTATTACCTGCCCTTGTTCCTGAATTAAACTATGATGAACTTGAAATAGGAGAAGGCGGAACTGCTATGGCTGCTTTTGAAGGGTTACTAAAAATTACTGATGAAAACCAGAAATCACAGGTGCGAAACGCATTATTGAAATATTGCGAATTGGATACTTTGGCGATGGTGAAAATTTTGGAGCAACTTAAAGTCAAACAAAAATAGAAGAAAGAACAAGCGGTAATTTATTTTACCCAATTAAATTGAAAGGGATATTTCGTCAATAATGATTTTATATTGCCGTTATTTAACTTGAATTAAATCATTAAAACAAACCATTCATTATGAAAATAAATGCGACACTTGACATTTCAACTCCTGCAACCATTGAACATCTTGTTGATTTTATTAAAACTGTTATTGAAGGAGTAGAAATTAATATTCCTCCCCGCTCAACGCTTAAAATAAAAAAAAATTCTGATTGCTTAGGTGAAGACGATAACGGAATCTCATATGGTTATAGACTGGAAAATGCTACATTAAAATATGATATATGGTTTGGCATTTATTTTGATTTTTGGAAAAGAAAAAAATCTCCAGTTTGTATTCAAATAGTTTCCAAGGATGCCCCCCCTAAAATAATATTGGAGAAATTTGAAGATTTCTACGCTGTTCATAAAAAGCAACTCAATACATATGCTAAGAATTTTGATGATTACCCAACAATTGGCTTGAATAATAAACTTTTGATAGAATCCCGTACTGATGATACCGTAAAATTGATTTTAGAGTTATTAAAAAGGCTTTATTTTATTTGACAAGTAATTATGTGAAGGCGGAACTACTATGGCTTAATCAAGATTGGTGGCTACATTGTAATCGAATGTGAAATCTATAACATCGCCCTTTTTTGTTTTATCTAATACACTATTAAGGGGCCTAAGTGTGTTGCCTTCATGCGATTTTTCATATCTAATCCCACTTGCATAATGTTCAACAGTTGGGCATGACTCAATTACTCCTGACCATCCTAACATCCAAATCTTTGGTGAAAATGTAGTATGAGGATGGTGCAAAAATATTGTCGGGTTAAACTTTTTGGAAAGTATCTTAAATTTATTAGCTGTTTTTCTTTTCCAGCCATTTGGATTTGCATTTGATTGACCGCGTCCACTAAAAACATTTAAATCGTGGCAACCAAGTATAACAACGTTTTGGTTATTCAACCGTACAAAGTGTGAGTTGTGATCGTTTATTTTTATTAAATTCCTTTTTTGGTTTTCAGTTGGGTAAAATTTACCAGTCCAATGAACTACTTTTTCTTTGTGCAAATCATAAACTGCAACTAATTCAATATGCTGATCATTTGATAGATTGCTTCCGTCAATTCCAATAGTCAGAAAATCTGTTGTTTTTTTAAGCCGTTTGAAAATTTCACTTTTTATACCTGCTAAGAATTCCTTGACTGTTTTTTCAGCTTCCGCTTTAAATACGGGAAGATATTTTTGCTCTAATTCGTCGATTTCTAAATCATTTTGTAATTTTTTAGGAAACTCAAATTTCAGGAAGCCTCCAGGTGTAAGAACAAATTCAAAGTGTTGTCTACCGTATGCTTTATCAAGAAATTTCTCGATTTCTTTTTCAAGTTTAGAGTAATTTGGCAAACCATTTCTGTAATAATGTTTGCCTGTCACTATAAGTCTGGCAATTTTATGATTAATTACTTTGTTGTCGTCTTTATTTGATGTGAAAGATAATAAATTTTCAAGATGCTTTTCAGCACTTGGTGCCTCCCAATCAACATCACCATGTTTTATTCTTATAAGAGTATAACCATGTTTGAATGCTTCAATATCTCTCACTGTATCATAAAAAGCTCTTCTTTCATCTCGGTCAAGTGGATTATTATCTTTTGCATCAATTTTTTGGCAAGCGGAAAGCCATGTTTGTTTTGGATAGGACAATTTGATATATGGAAGATAATTTTCAAGACAAATATGGCGGGCTTTGGTGAAATGTTGATTTTCGTCATATTCAATTATCAGCTTATTGTCATCCAAAACAATATCGCAGGATAATAAGTAATTTGGTTTAAGGAAACCCCTATGATTACGATAGTTTAGAAGTTTTTCAACAATCAGAATATACTCTTTTGACAAATTATTTGGTTCAGGTGTTTTTAGCCAGTCAAACTTTTTTTCAATTTCTATCAAGCCGTAATGTCTTTGTAGCAGTTTTTGTAAAGCATTCTTTTGTGAAACAACACTTAATTTTTTTCCATTTGAACTTGGCGCCTTTTTGCTTGTGATGACTGGCTGAATTGCCGCTTTATTAGATTGCTTAAGTGCTATTGTGTCCTTTTTATACTCTACAATAAACCCAAGCCTTTTAAAGAAGTTAGCTGTTTCTTCACCCCCGCTATAATCATCTTTAGAAATTTCTTTCTTGTTTGCGATTTTGTATGCAAATCCACGAATGTGTTTTGCGGGATACTTTCTGTTGTTATATAGCAAAAAAGTATTTTTTGGTTCTGGGTATTTATCCCGTTTTCTGTCAAATAACTCAATTGCTTGTAGAACGTCTTGTGATGTTACGTTTGTCCAAAGTTTGCTCATAGTGCAAGTCGGTTTAAGGTTTCTACTAATTTGTATATTATTACGATATATAAAGCCATTTAAAGTTAAGCGATAAAGATAAAATATGTGCTTCTGCAACTACATGCGACCTGACCGGAAGAAAAGGCATAATTTCAAAAAGATAATTGATTGTTTCCTTGTCAAAGGCTTTTGGAAAAAGGTTTATGAAATTCGATAACGAAATTTTTCTCTTTCCAATACTTATCCTAAGCTTACAAACCTCATCAATGGATTTGCCGGAATATCCGGAAACCAAATTGATCCATTGTTCCTTGAACAGGAGCAGTTTGTTGGTTGTCTTAAGTTCCTTAAATGTGATTTGGTGGTTATGTAGAATTTTGGAGAGGTGAAATCCTTTTAGCCCATGATATGCCAGGGCTAATGAGTTTATTAAATCATTTTCATCTTTTATTTTCATTGCTTCTCTTTCAAGTTCCCAATTGAAAAAATGAGACGGTCTGAATTTTGGAAAATCAAATTCCACAGGTTCTTTTATTAATTTTTTGTAATTGAAGGTGTAATTGGCTTTAATTGAGCTCTCCTGATATTTTTTAAGAACAGGTAATACCTCAATTTTAAATTCTGAATTCTTAATGTGTTTCAACTTTCCTTTTGGGACTGCTATCTTGCTACTCACATTTATATTTAAAAAAGGATAGTCCAGGTTAAAATAAGGCTCACAGATCAAATCATATTTTATCGGATTAATTGTAGTGAATCCGAGTATGAAATTAATGAGGGAACTGTTTGTATAGCCATTTGCAGGTCCAACAGTGATATTTCTATGTTTTAAATCTGTGACAATTTCAAAAGCAGTCAAAAAAAAATCAGCAGAGTTTTGTTTCTTTATAAAACCAAATTCTTTATCCAGTCTCTGATTATAGGTTTCGTTTTTATTGTATTTAAAAACGAGAGCTTCCAGTTCTTTGTACCTGTTTTCCTTATTCATCTTAAATGTATTAAATGAGTTGGTTTATATAAATATAAATTAAAAAAGAAAGCAGTCATTAAAATGCATTCTTCCAACAGGGATAATGACTGAAATATCTGCCAAATAAAGGCACAAAGCCTTCTCTCAGTATTAAAGAAAAAATACGGCTTAAAACCTGCCTTTCAAAATAAACGGAGAAAATAATCAGAGACTTGCCTTCAGCTCATTCAAAAATGATTTGATGTTTTCCAGAGACTGGATCATCATAAACTTCTCATCTGCTTTTTTATTCTTCTTTAAATATTCTTTGGCGCCTTCGATGGTAAATTTCCGGCGACGGAGAAGATCATAGATCAAAACAAGATTTTTTACATCTATAGGCCGGAAGAAACGGTCCCCTTTCCGGTTCTTCTTGGGTTCCAGTATATCGAATTCGGTTTCCCAGTAACGGATAAGAGACTGATTGACCCTGAACCAACCAGCTACAATTCCAATGGAATAATATTGTTTTTTAAAAAGTTCATCATCGGGAGGTATCTGGATCAGGTCTGCATTCAGATGGATTTCTTTTAAGGATAGCCGTCCCCTTGTAGATTTTGGTTTTGCAGTTTCTTTTACATCTTCGTTTTCAGTTTCTTCCTTCTTTGCCGGTTCATCCACAATTTTATTGCTTTCACGAGCCATTTCCAGCATCTCTGCTGCTGAAGTTTTTACTTCTTTTTCTTCATCGGCAGCAAATTGAAAAGTTATTTGTGAAAGTGGTTTGGTCATAATTACTTTGACTGCTCTTTTGCAGATAAGTAAAGATAAGAACGTATCAGGGAGTGTCCAAGCAACTCTCTCAGTAGATATCACAGATGTTGATAAGTAAGGGAAACGTGTAAAAAAATTGTAATCGGTCTGTAGATACCCGAGTTTAATATGATGAATCACTAACTGAGATCTCCGGACAAATTAATCCAAACTCTGGTTATTGGCTGCCGCTGCTTTTAGCATTCTGTCAAATTGCTCAGGTGTGAGATCATTATAGAAAAAATAAACAGGATTAATTTTATTACCATTCTTGATCACTTCATAATGTAAATGAGGACCGGTACTTTTACCGGTGCTTCCAACCCATCCAATCACTTCGCCACGTACTACTCTTTGTCCCTGTTTTGCTTTTATACGGTACATATGGCCATATAAAGTTTTATAACCATATCCATGATTAATGATTACATGGTTTCCGTATCCGTCGCCAGTATTACCGGCATTGGTAATCACTCCATCTGCAGTGGCATATATTGGTGTACCGGAAGGAGCAGTAAAATCAAGACCCGGGTGAAGTTTTACTGTTTTATAAATGGGGTCAATCCTATAACCAAAACCTGAAGCAATTCTTTTCAGGTCTTTGTTGCTTACAGGTTGAATAGCAGGTGTGGCAGCCAGCAGTTTTTCCTTATTATTAATTAGCTCAGTTATTTCTTTAAATGAAGCCTGTTGGGCATGTATCCGGTTATTTAAATTATTAAGTGTAGAAATGATGGAGTTAACAAGATCGGATTCAACCATTCCCTCCACTTTTGCAATCTGTTGTTCTTTCTCAAATTCTTTTACTCTTGCACTGTCTGGTATGGGATTGGCTTCAAAAATTGTTCGATATACATCATTATCTCTTTTTTCCAGTTCTACCACCTGAAGCTCGATTTCTTTTAATTTTTTATTTAACTCATTATACCGGTCCTTCATTCTTTCGTTTTCTATCTGTAATAGTTTTTCGTTGGGTGACCCGATAAAACGAAAAGCAAAAAATGAAATAAGCATGGCTGTAACCAGGGCTGCAGCAATAAAGCCAAAGACCTGCATCAGCCTTACACGCAGTGGTGTTTCCAGCTTCTCATACCGGAGAGTGTGTGTATTATAGTAGTATTTGATTTTTTTCATATCCGGTAAGTCTCCGGCGGGGAGGTTAACAAATAATTTTTAAATCAGAGCCTGTCTTGCCTCCAGTTTTTCAATGCTAACTCTCAGCTTATTATTAACTTTGGCCACTTTACAGGGGAAACAAATATAGCCCGATTACCAGCAAAAATCAACCAGTTTATTTATGATGACCAGCGGAGAGATAAGACAACAGTTCATAGATTTTTTTAAAGCAAAAGGACATGTCATTGTTCCTTCGGCTCCAATTGTAGTAAAGAACGATCCCACTCTCATGTTTACCAATGCAGGGATGAACCAGTTCAAAGATATTTTTCTTGGTAATAAACCTGCACAGCATATAAGAGTAGCCGATACTCAAAAATGTTTACGGGTTAGCGGAAAGCACAATGACCTGGAAGAAGTAGGTGTGGATACTTATCATCACACCATGTTTGAAATGCTTGGTAACTGGAGCTTTGGCGATTATTTTAAAAAAGATGCCATTGAGTGGAGTTGGGAATTGCTTACAAAAGTTTATGGCATTCCCGAGGACAGACTTTATGTTACCATTTTTGAAGGTGATAAAAAAGAAGGTTTGCCAAAAGATGATGAAGCTTTTACTGAATGGAAAAAGTTTATTGAAGATGAAAGAATTCTTTTGGGAAATAAAAAAGATAATTTTTGGGAAATGGGTGATACGGGTCCCTGTGGCCCATGTACTGAAATACATGTGGATTGCCGCCCGGATGCAGAAAGAAAAAAGAAAAACGGAAAAGAGCTGGTGAATGATGATCATCCGCAGGTGATAGAGATTTGGAACAATGTATTTATCCAGTTCAACAGGCTGAAAGATGGAAGCCTGGAATCCTTACCTGACAAACATGTAGATACCGGCCTTGGATTAGAAAGACTGGTACGGGTTTTACAAAACAAGAACTCCAATTACGATACTGATATTTTTACAGGAACTATTGCTGAAGCCAGCCAGATAGTTAAAAAGAAATATAAGGGGGCTGATGATAAGGAAAGCGTTGCATTCAGGGTTTTGGCTGACCATATCCGGGCTATCGCATTTACCATAGCAGACGGGCAATTGCCATCCAATACCGGGGCAGGTTATGTAATCAGAAGAATTCTTCGGCGGGCTGTTCGGTATTATTATACATACCTTGATTATAAACAACCCTTGCTTTGCCAGTTAATACCGGCATTGGCAAAACAATTTCAAAATGTATTCCCTGAATTGAATGATCAATTGGA
>CAZOOT010000016.1:0-1850 GCA_964581455.1 uncultured Chitinophaga sp.
AGAACGGCAAAATGGTGCCAGAAAAAGTGGGTTTAAAAGGAGTGCAACGAGATGGAATGGATTATGAATTTACAATTGTATTAGATGTTGATAGCAAGCACAACGCTTTTGCTGGAAAAGATAGGACCAACTTGTTTATTAATAAGCCTGAATTTATGATCAATATAGAAACTGGCAGCATTATTAAAGACTGGTGTAATACGGGAGAGGATATAACACCACCTGTTATAACAGAGGATAAATTGATCCAACTGATAAGCAACTCCCAAACTGTAGATCAACTACTTTCTGTTTACTGTAATAATCCAGTGTATCAAGAAACACATCTGGAGCATTTCGCTAAGAAACGTAAGGTGCTTCAACAAACTGTATTACCTACAACTAATGGAACTCTTACAAATTAATAACGGACATGTATTATGGAAAAAGTCAATTTCAAATATTTGGTTGATCCTAATTCTATAATTGTGATCAATCAGAAAGGTCATCTTAGAAAGTTGTATTGTCCATTCAGAGTATTGTGTATTGAATCAATAAACAATATTCATTATAACAACTGGTGTTATGTTGATAGAGTAGAAAAGGATCCGGTTGCTTTGATGCTTTATATCATCGGCAGCCAGAGATATCCCTACCGATATTTTCATATCTACATCATGTTTTGACAATGACTTCTGGTGGCGGGTTTTATGCTGCATTTTGTTCCTGGTGCTTTTGAGATGGTTTTAATCCTAAAATAAAAACCACTGAAAATGAACCAGGGTTATGTTGATTAATCAATTTAGGGCAGCCTTCGGGCTGCCTTTTCATTTAAAACTATTTATCATGTTCACTTTAATATTTATCATCGTGATGGCGCTAGTACTATCCTATATCATAGGCATGTTCATAAAGGGATTAATGACAGAAGGTGCGAGTGATGATTCTCTAAACTGGAAGAATGTCATCGCCAATGTTATAATCGGTGCTATTGTACTCATAATCTGGTCCGGGTGCTAAGAGGGGGACTCACATCATAGATTTCAGACACTTTTTAAGCATAGTACTTAGAAGGATGCCGTTAGAGAGGGGGTATTGTATATCGCTTATATTAGGGGTTGAGGGGTTAGATACCTACTTGGTACTAGTAGTTAAGTTGGCAATGGCTGAGCCAGAATATTAGTAAATAAATCAACTGAACAAGATTTGCAATATTCCTTAAGCTCCAGTATGTCAGATAAATCTGTATATGTGAAGTTCGATAATTGAACTCTTTGGACTACAAAAAATTATTCGCTGTCTTCTGATTACAAATTTTAATAAACCTACTTTCGTTATTCAAATTTTGTAAAATGAAAAATAAAACGCTGTTTTTTCTTTGCTTTATTTTTACTGTCATGAACCTACCTGCCAACAGTCAGTCCGGAACCAGGCATAATGCTAAATTTAATCACCTGGCAATTTATGTAGCTGACCTGCAGCGTTCAGGAGATTTTTATCAAAATGTAATTGGCCTGGATACCATTCCAGAACCCTTTCATGATGGAAAACATTTATGGTTTAGAACAGGGCCCGGTAATTCATTGCATATTATTGAAGGTGCTGAAAACAAAAAAGAGTATTACAAAGCCAATCATATTTGTTTCAGTGTAACATCCATGGATCTGTTTACAGATATGCTTAAAAAGAAAGGAATAGGGTTTGAAGATTTTGAAGGATCAAAAAATAATAAAGTTAACGTACGGCCAGATGGTGTAAAACAAATCTGGCTGCAGGACCCGGATGGTTACTGGATTGAAATAAACGATGCCCGTGATTAAACATCCGGCTAAGCTCTCAGCCCTTATCTTTGCACTCCTCCGAAAAAACTT